>JALRDR010000520.1 GCA_023262145.1 Planctomycetaceae bacterium
CCAAGGCTTAATGCCCCCATTCCTCCGGTCAGCAATGCTTCGCGACGATTCCATTGCATCTGATTCACGAGACATCTCCTGCAGCAAAAAGATCAGTGCATCCTGCGAATATCGCCCGATACTCACACCACAGCATGGTGAATCTGACTTTCAGTGGCAAGTCAAATCTTCCCTGGCAGGCAATGCAACCTCCCTCGACGCAGCTCTGAATCGCATATCCGTTGAAACGCCTTTGATTCTGCACGAACTGCTTTCTTCGCAGAATGACATCTGTCTGCACCTCCCACCGGTTGATTCCGATGCTCGCCAGAGTGGGCATTTTCCGGCCTGGATTGAGTGGTCAGCGGCGAAGCACTGACGGGAGCCGAACCGACGTTCTGGTGGCCTTGTACGCGAATGAAACACTCGACGACCTGCCTTCAACCACCGCTACAACGTAAGAACCCACAACTTCATTCTGTCAGCAGTTGTGACATGCAGAGCGATGAAGAATCCGTAGCATCTGCTAGGGACACCAGCAACTGAAGCGTAAGATTCCTGAAGTCGAATCTGCTGGTGACCCCATCACGGATTCTGTATCTGTTCCATGGCAGTGGTAAGACGGTCATCAATCTGAACAGAGAACTGGTCATTGGGCGGTGAGTCGTCAGGTCGAACGCTGCCCACCGCAAACCAGGCTGTATGCAGATTTGCTGTGGCGATCACAATATCCCAGACCATTGCTTGCAGAGCGAAGGACCTCGCAATGAGGCCGCCGGCTTACGTTGAAGTCCCACGAAATTGACCTGACGGGACTTAGCCAACATCTGAGAGAAGCCGGGCGACATCGACCAGAAATCTGTACATCCGAACCCTGCACTCGACGATATCCCAACAGACACAGGGCAGAAGCATCTCGATACAAGCTCTCAGACACCGAAATAGGAACTTGTGGGATTCAGCCAGCTGGAACAAGGCAGTGCGATCCCAGAATGCACGTTTACTGATTTTATTGAGTTTACCAATTTTGCCGGCATTTCGTGTCAATCATTCTTGTCAAATTGTTTCCATTCCGTTACGTTCCGGGCAATACTTGGGCAAATTGCGCCTGGTTCCGTTCAATGAGGTTTCGCATGCGTTTGATTCTGTTTGCAACATTGCTGGTTTGTTCCCCCTGTATGGGTGGGCTGACGATGACGATCGACAGCTACACAACCGACTCGGTGACAATTTCGATCAGTGGAACGTTCGACGCACAGACAATCGGTGCTCAGCCGGGCTGGCTCGCAGTGAAGAAGAGTTGGGAAACCAACCAGGGTGTGAACACCGACTGGTGGTCTACTACTCCGACGATCACGGCCAACACGATTGCGTTCGACGGAGTTGCGGCTTCAATAACGACGATTTCGAACGGTGCCAGTTACGGAGATGACATCGCATTTCGCTATGTGGATCCGGCAACCACACCGATCCCAGCTGGAACGGCTGTGACCGGGTCGTTTACGCTGACTCAGGCCGGCGCCTTCAATCCAGCAGACGCCAACCTGCTGCAACTGGTCTCTGGTTATGATCCTGCTGGGGCGAGCTCAGCACGCTACAAACGCCTTGAGTTCAAATTCTCATCAACCGTTCCGGAGCCGTCTGCTTTTGCTCTGCTTGGACTGGGTTCGGTTGCGTTTGGCTTTGTTGCAGCCCGCCGGCGTCGCAGGAGCTGATTTGCATCTGCCAGACATACACGGTTTCATAGCGACTCTGAGGCATCTCAGAGTCGCTTTTTTTTCCAAACCGCTTTGTACATCGATGGCACTGAAAGTCCTGCCACTACGACAGCATGAAGTGCAACTTGCTGCCCGCTTTTTCCAGCATTACCCTGAGTGCCAGCCACCGCCAAAGCTTCTGCCGTCCAGGGTCGGATGCGGCTCAGTCCTAATGAGCAGCACCTGATCGTGGCAATCGCTCGCTGAATCTTCGATTCGTTGCTTGCCCTGTTGGTTGATTCCCCCTTTTTGACCGGATCGTCTCTGGCATTCCTTTTCGCCCTGATCAGGATTTCGGAACTTTTCGAGTTGTATGGCGTCTGTGCTGCCGAGAGGAGTGCAGACAATGACGGGGACAATAAACTTTGGGGTATTCCGCATATCCCGGCTTGCCAGCACGGTCGTTCTCATTTTGCTCCCGCTGGCAAGTGTCGCCTGCAGAGAGCATCCTCACTCAGCTTCGACAGACTCAGCAGAGCCAATTCTGCTGCACGCGTCTGCTGGCTGTCTGGCGCGTATTGTCAGGCTTGTTGAAGTTGATGACCGTCCTGCAGACGGTGACCATCGCGTTGAGGCGTGGCTGCAGCCTCAACTGGCATCGGGTGATGTTCCTGAGGTAATCCATCTGCCGATCAGTCCGGGGTACGTCGCTGATCCCGAATCAGAGCAGAAGCGTATCGACGGTCTGACACTGCGTCACGACTCGCTGAGGCAGGGCGAACTGCACTGGTTCATCTTCTCAACAGATTACGACTCTTCAGCGTTTCCGTATCACGTCGCAGCGTGGTATCCGTGGAAAGATGGAACCGTCCCATTGGGAGTCATCGAAGCTATTCGGCAGGACCGTTTCTCAGACCATCCAACCTGGGACGAAATATCCAATATGGTGCTGAGCCATCGTCAGCAGTCAAATCGGCATGAGATCTCCATTCGCAAAGGGGACGACCTGAGCCCCGGTGGCGTCTTGTTTCGCACAGAACAGGAAGGAGAACTGCAGCAAGCGTGCATCTCCCACTGGCCGATTGCCGATGAAATGGAATGGCCTGCCGGAGACGAAGCAAACTTCGTGTATGTGCAGAGCAGGGCTGCGCTCGACAGTCCGAATGAGTTTGCTCTGCCGGCCAGTTTGTATCGGATCAACCGTTGCTACGAGCTGAAATCCGGAAGTCTGGTGGCGATCTGGATCGCCGCTGACCGGGAAGCATGGATCCTGCACGCGTTTCGACAGTATTCCCCGGCCGATGGTTCCGTTCAGGTTGATATGCGTTTTGAATTCCAGCAGCAAGGTGGAATTTCAGCAGGGGGCGAGACCGAGCAGTGGTATCGCAGGACAGTAAAACGTTTTTCAGACTCAGACGATGGCGTCCCATCTCAGGAGGTATACCGCCACGGCGTCATTACGACGGGCGAGGAACACGCTTACAGCGGCTCCGGCTGGATCCGGGTGGACACGGACACCAATTGAGGCAACGAGCAATTCTGCAACGGAATTCAATTCAAGGCCCATCGCAACTGACGATCATTCCAGTTACTTTTGCAGTAAACACAGGTTGACATTTATTGCTTGTCGGTTTGCTTGTCCGCTCGCATCGTGGTATTCCTGCACACTCAC
>JALRDR010000535.1 GCA_023262145.1 Planctomycetaceae bacterium
GCTGTTTCCTGTTCGCTCGCCGCTACTAGGGAAGTCGCTCTTGCTTTCTCTTCCTGTGGGTACTTAGATGTTTCAGTTCCCCACGTTCGCTCTGCATGCCTATGTATTCAGCATGCAGTAATTCGGGAATCCCGGGATCAACGCTCGTTTGACAGCTTCCCCAGGCTTTTCGCAGCCTTCCACGCCCTTCATCGCCTTCTGGCGCCAAGACATCCCCCACACGCCCTTGTGTATCTGGCCAAAATGATCAAATGCCAGTTCACATTACGATATACAGAAACCAAAGCTCTCGCTTCAGTATCTGCGCTCGGATACGTTTACAGATGCCACTTAGACTTCGTTCGATTGTCAAAGATCGTCCACAGGCTTGAGCAGCTTGACTGCTGGTTGCCTGCGGGGCGGGGAGTCTATCAGTGATGTTTTTCACTGTCAACTCCAGGTCTTCCGAATTTTGTTTTTTCGGAGGACAGGAAACTTTGCCATCAGTTTCCGATTGGAGACGATCGGGCTCGAACCGACAACCTCCGCCTTGCAAGGGCGGCGCTCTCCCAGTTGAGCTACGTCCCCCCGTCTCGATTTTCTTTGCCTGTCCTGCAACGGTCAGGCAAATCACAGTCGCCGGCAGTCCGGCGATTGGGCGTACGTGGACTCGAACCACGGACCTCAGCTTTATCAGAGCTGCGCTCTAACCATCTGAGCTATACGCCCCGAGCTGTTCCCAAGTCGGGGGCGGGCATTGTGCCATCGGTCGATGGCTATGTCCAGTGCCTGCGACGCTGATTTGGTTTTTTTCCAGGCAGTCTCATTCCTGCGATTGGATCCGCCCGGGTCAGCGTCCTGAGCGAGAGAGTTATCGTGCCGGGCTCCATGTCAGCATGAGCGTTTCCCCCGTTTTTTTGCCAACCATCTTTCCTTCCCCGCATCTGGGACCATCCGGCTTCTGTTGGGCAGTCTGCTACCAGCATTCGGTTGCGGTGTTCGCACCGGTCGCGGAGAATCGTTCCGCTGTATTCACCACTGGGGTTCAGGGGAGCTTGCGATGAGATTTTTCTGTTTTGTCCTTGGAGGCGGCGCGGCCGTCCTTTTTGCTGCTTCATCCCTGCACGGCCAGTCGCCGCAGCGGCCCAACGTACTGATGATTGCGATTGATGACCAGAATGACTGGATCGGTTGTATGCAGGGTCACCCACAGGCGGCAACGCCCAATATCGACAGGCTTGCAGCACGAGGCACCCTGTTCCTTAACGCTCACTGCCAGTCACCGCTCTGCAACAGCTCCAGGGCGAGCCTGATGTCGGGGCGGCGGCCATCCAGCAGCGGAGTTTACGGCCTGGCACCGGCGATAAGGCAGGCTGACACGCTGCGGGACGTCGAAACATTGCCGCAGTTCTTTCGCCGACACGGCTATCGCACGATGATGAGCGGAAAGATCTACCATGGTGGTTATGGTCGTCGACCACAGGATGAGGAGTTCGATGTCGTCGGGCCCGCAGCCGGTGTCGGAGCACGTCCGCAACAGCCACTGGTCAGGACACCGTCTGGGCACCCGCTCGTCGATTGGGGAACCTTCCCACACAGGGATGAGGACAAGGGGGACTGGGCACTCGCTTCGTGGACGGTGGAGCAACTGCAGCGGCAGCATGATCAGCCGTTTTTTCTGTGCACGGGTTTCTTTCTGCCGCATGTGCCCTGCTACGTAACGCAGAAGTGGTACGACATGTTCCCGGATGAGACGCTGGAGCTGCCGCCGGTACAGAACAACGACCGGAGCGATACTCCTCGATTCAGCTGGTACCTGCACTGGAAGCTGCCGGAGCCGCGGCTGAAGTTTCTGCAGCAGGAAGGGCAATGGAAGAATCTTGTTCGCAGCTACCTGGCCAGTACGGCATTTGTGGATGCGCAGATCGGAAGAATTTTGTCTGCCCTCGACAGCAGTCCGTACGCAGAGAACACAATCGTCGTGCTCTGGTCAGACCATGGCTGGCATCTGGGAGAAAAGGAGATTACGGGCAAGAATACGCTTTGGGATCGTGGCACGCGCGTGCCGCTGATCTTCGCCGGTCCTGGTGTACCGGCGAGTCAGACGTGCAGTGAGCCCGCTGAACTGCTTGATATCTATCCCACGCTTTCGGAGTTGTGTGCGCTGCCGGAGCCTGCAGGGCAGGAGGGCCACAGTCTGGGTCCTCAACTGGCAGATCCGGCAACGCCTCGCAAGTGGCCGGCAATTACCACTCACAACCATGACAACCACGGTGTCCGCACACGTCGCTGGAGATTCATCAGCTATGCAGACGGGTCCGAGGAGCTTTACGACATGCAGGAGGACCCCAACGAGTGGGACAATCTTGCTGATAGCCCGATGCACGCTGAAGTGCTTCGAGAACATCGCGGGATGCTGCCTGAGAGCAGTCTGCAGCCTGTTGCCGGAAGCCTTCACCGCATTCTGATTTATCGCCCTGATACAGGGGAGCTAAGCTGGGAGGGGACGGCGATTCCTGCCGGGGCCGCAATTCCTGAGTATGAAGATTAAGCGGTCAGCCTTTCAGTCCCGACTAAGTTTCCCGTCTCTGTACTTGCTGACTTAACAGCCGTCACTACGGTGTACTTCTGATGCAGATCCATCGGCTTACCGCATTCCATGTACCTGTTGCGTTCAGGCGACCAGTACGACACGCATCACATGAGCGAACCGAGACCCAGACTCTGTTGTTTCGCTGTGTACTGCAGGATGGCAGTGTGGGCTGGGGAGAGGGGCTGCCGCGAACCTATGTAACCGGCGAGTCGATTGACTCTGCCTGGCAGATTCTTGCTGCAACCAGCTTTGATCGCCTGGCGGACGAGCAGTTTGGCAGCGCTTCTGAGGCTGCTGTCCTCTGCGACAGGTTTCTGTTAGGTGAGATTCCTCGGGAAGCTGGCGTCGAGCGCCGGGCGTGCTTTGGGAACTCTGTGCGCGCTGCAATTGAACTTGCCGTCATTGATGCCGCATGCCATGCCGAGCGGTGCTCGCTGTCTGCAGTAATTCATCAGCTGTCCCCGCAGCATACCTCTCGGGTGCCGGCTGCCGTCCCCTACAGCGGGGTCATCACCGGGGAGTCTGCTGCATCACAGCGCAAGGCGGCTGCCCTGATGCGGTTGTTCGGGTTCCCGGCAATCAAGCTCAAGGTCGGAATGGCGAACACCTCCGACACAGAATCGTTGCGCCGCGTTCGCCGCTGGGCTGGTCACTCCATGGACATTCGACTGGATGCAAATGAGGCCTGGCAGCCTGAACAGCTGCGGGAGAAGATTCAACCCTTGCTGCCATTCCGCCCCGCCTGCCTCGAGCAGCCCGTACCGCACTCAGCAGCGGGACTGCTACGGGAGGTTCGCACTGATCTGGGAGTCCCGATCATGCTTGACGAGTCGCTTTGTTGCCGTGAGGACGCCGATCTGGCAATCACCGAGCAGCGTTGCGATCTGTTCAATATCAGGCTTTCCAAGTGCGGCGGTATCCTCCGCTCACTGCAGCTTGTTGAACTTGCAGCAACGCACTCCCTCGGCTGGCAACTGGGGTGTCAGGTCGGGGAAACCGGTATCCTGTCCGCAGCGGGAAGGCACTTTGCAGGCAGTGTCCCCGGATTCCGCTATGCGGAAGGCAGCTATGATCGGTTTCTGCTTCGTCAGAATGTCACGGAGCAGGATCTGACATTGGGTTATGGAGGCCTCGGCAAACCGCTTGCAGGCCCGGGGCTGGGCGTCGATGTCAACGAATGTCGCGTTCGTGAACTCGCCGTGCGGCAGCTGGACGTGATCGGAAACTGACCCGTTTCGCTGTCGCCCTCAACCCGGCGGTTCTCCTGATGCGGGAAGAATATCCAGCAGCAATTCAGTTTCCGATGCTACCGGCCATCCGTCACGTTCTGACGCTGCACGTATGCGCAGATTCCAGCGACCATACAAAGCGGAGTCGTCAGTGGTACGAATCAGCAGTTCTCCATGGTCTGTACCGGCGTCCAGACGAACTGACTCTGACCTGAGCAGCTCTGCAGCCTCATCAGGGACCTGCAGGGATACCGTCACTGCCCCGGCAAAACCCTGCGCCCGAAGCACCTGCACAGGGATGGAGACGACAGCGCCGGACCGCACTCTCACCTCCGGATTCTCGAGGGAGAGTTTCAGTAATGCTCCCTCCATGATCATCGTTATTCGCGCGTCCGCTGGTCGGGTGACGATCCGTTTGATTCCCGCAGGGTCTGCTATTTCAGCGCTGCCATGCACGACGATACGTCGAGTAATGTCGGTTGCGAGCCACTCCGGCATGAAGGTCGGATAGACGATGCGGTCAACCCCCTCCCCCGCAACGATTGTTGCCCCGCGAATTCCCTGGCGGTCACGGGACTGTTTCGCCGACATGATCACGGTGACAGGCCCATTAAAGCCCTCGTGCCGACGAATCTCGAGTTCCGCAAGACCCGTGCTGCCCCGGGGAACATCTCGCTGTCGCTCGCGATCAACGACAAGCAGATCAAATGGAGCGGGCAGAGTCACCGCAAGCAGGCTGCTCGGCACAGGCTGCGGGCTTACTGGAAACGTTTTCGACAGTCCATCCGGCAAGGCCGTTGCCAGCGCCTCATGCTGCTGACCGTCAATCTCATAAACACCGCGAAACTTCAGCAGCGACGCCGTCACGGCAGCCTCGCCGGACGATCTGAGCTTACCTTTGAGCTGCTTGCCGGAAGCTGCTAACACCCACTCCCCATCCACGCTCACGCCTTCCGGAAGACCCTCCGGAATGACAGTGACCGCTCCTTCAAAACCGCCTGTTCGGACTGCATCAATCCGCACCTCTGTTGTGCCACCTGAGGCGAGCGTAATCTGCTGCGGCACAGTCAGCTCAATCCCCGGCTGAAGACGTTCCACGTACAGTCGGCACACGTCGCCCGACTCTGAACGAAAGCCTCCCGCCGAACTGACGACACACGAATATCGGCCGCTGACCTTTGCCTGAAAGTCAAACCTCGCATCAGTTGTCCCATCCGAGTCATCCACTGCCGCAATTGCTGCACCGGCGGGATCCAGAACCTGCAGATGCACATCCGCCCGGCCGGCAACTGCCGTGGACTGTGCCACCACACGCAGGAACTCTCCCTCTGCAGCGTCAAATTGCGTGGTCAGTGCGGCGGCATCCGAGCGCAGGCGAGCAGTCACTGCCCCCGGCACGGGCAGCACCTGCGTTTCACCACCGGCAACTGCCGAAAGCTCCGGGACATCTGAGACAGAAAGCTGCACCAGATCACCTGCAACGGCTACTTCAACCCGCTGCCCATCTGGCTCCGCCGGAAACTGCAGTGCAGACATTGTTCGTTCAGCGACTCCTCCTGGCGCTATCAACTGGTAATCAGCCACCGTGCCCCGCTTACCCGCCGCCGGAATACAGATTCCGCCGCGAATTCCGGGGAAGAATGAAAGTCGGTAAACAAACGATGCATCGCCGCGAAAGTCAATATCACACAGCTCAACCCGATATTCACGCCCCTGACGGACAGCAAACGCTACCGCCCCGTCAATTCCCTCAATGTCCGCGAAGTTTGTTACCTGCTCTCCGCTCTCATCAAAGACGCGGAGCAGACCTCGAAAGTCAGCTCCGAATACGCGTGCCATGAGCGCGACTGTCACAAAGCCATCATGCTCTGCCTGAAATTCATAACGGTCGACTTCCGTGAGCCGGCTCAGACGCCCCGAAACAGCAACCGGCAATTCCCCAATCCGCTGCGGCAGATCGCGAGACCGCTGTTCGAGCATTTCCCGCTCGTGACTCACCAGAAAACGCAGCGCTGACGATGAACCACTTGCATTGGCAATCTGCCAGTACACGAGCCCTCGCTGATGCTCTGCATTGACAGTAACCTCGGCCGTCACTTCACGGCAGATCGGCAGTGCGTTCGTTGCAGCACGCGTCCCGGTCCAGTAAGGGGGAGGGGTCAGCAGAAAATCTCCGGCGTCAGCAGAGGGCCGGAACTGAATCGCCGTGTCGTGCACAAACCACTGCGTGTCCTCTGTCCAGTCACAGACCCCCATCTGCACGCTTGTTGTCTGACCTGCAACAACGACCGGCGGGTACATGTAGGCTACAGTCGGAGCCAGCTGGGCTTTCGCTGCCGGCAGGAGCAGCGGCAGCAGCAGAAAGGCAAAAACCCGCCGTCGTCCGCCTGAAGGCACGCGCACGCTGTTTCCCGGCTGCGACATTCCACCCCTCCTTTCAGGAGCTCACCGACTCAGCAGGCCCGTCCAGTTTCGTTCACCGGGCGTCCAGCACCATGATTTCCACTTTTCGAAAATCAAGCGGATGACTTTCAGACTGCAGAGAAATTGAACCACCGCGAAGGAGCAGCGAATCACCTGCCGCAAGCTTCTGCGCATCCTCGTCACGCACGTCGAGTTGCGGCTGGTTATATTCCAGGACAACTTCACCATCGATCAGGTGACGGATGATCTCACTGTTCCGTACTTCAATCTCTGCCGTTACCCACTGTTCCCCGTGAAATGTCGGCGATGTGGAATTAATGCAATGCTGCTTCTTCAGCTCATCCTTCATCACCACATTGGTTCCCGGTGTGCACAGATTCGAAGTGGTGCGAGGATCCTTGCCATTGCCGCCAAGCAGCTGCACCTCAATTGAGACAGGAAAATCCTGGTCCTTCCGCATCGTCGCAGGATCCTGTCCGTGAACCATCACACCGCTGTTGCGAGTCGCCCAGCCAGGACCTCCTGCACACTGATCTCCCAGAAATCTGTATTCCACGCGAAAGCGGTAATTGCTGAACTGGTCACGAAAGAAAAGGTGACCGAATCGTTCCCCGAATTCCCGATACCCATCACCTTCATAACGAACCTTCAGTAACCCATCCTCGACGCGAAATGTATTCTCAAAGTTCTCCCCCAGATCGCAGTAGCGAATTTTCGGAGTCCAGCCCTGCAGGTCCTTGCCGTTGAACAGAGAAATCCACTCGTTGTGAGGGTATCTGCCATCTGCAAAATCCGGCTCTGCTGCTGCTGCAATGCTGACGAAGAACACGAACTGCGACACCAGCATGGACATCATGAGTTGCCTGAAGACTGTCATTGTTTTCCCCGGTACAGATGCGGTTTGGCGGGCCGACCGAATTTGATTTGAGGCCGGCTGCAAATAACGCTAGCAAGCCCCGGACAGTGAAGCAAGCGGACACTGCTGCACTCAGCTGCAGCATTGAACTTCAGACAGTGGTCGGCAGCGAGTTCGACTCAAGGAATCGGAGTGATTCCGCCAGCACCCGCTCTGCTGCATCCTCAAACACATAGTGGCCGGCTTCCGCCAGGCGACAGACATCTGCGGCAGGAAATCGCTGCTCAAACCCTGCCAGGAATTCCTCCGGAGTAAAGCACCAGTCGCGCATCCCCCAGATCAGCTTGACTGGGTGATCCCTGAATTTTCGCAGCCCTTCCTCCACCGCAGTCAGTGCCGCGTAGCTGCGCTGCTCCGGGCCCAGGGGGATGTCGAGCACAAACTCCTGCATCGCCAGTCGTCGCTCCCAGCTGCTCCATGGAGCCATCAGGCCTGCGCGGACCGCAGCGCTGAGCGGTTTTTCGGCAGCCATTCGAAGTGCCGCGCGAGCAAACAGACCAAAGGCCTGGTTCGCCAGTCGACCCAGCAGGGGAATCCTGCACACGGCAATTCGCAACGGAATCGCCCGGCTGCGAAAAGCACCCGTGTTCATGAGTACAAATCTGGAAAAGCGGCTGTGCTCCCGACCGGCACAGCCCATCCCGATTGCACCGCCCCAGTCATGAGCAAACAGTGTGACCTGCCGCAGGTCCAGTAACTGCACGAGCGCCTGCAGACGACGGATGTGTCCATCGAGAGTGTACAGGCTGCGATTCTGGGGACTGTCCGAAAACCCGCAGCCAAGATGATCGATGGCGATGACTCGATACTGCTGACTCAGATCCCTTGCCAGATTTCGCCACACGAAACTCCATGTTGGATTTCCATGTACCATCAGCAGGACCGGCCCACTGCCCACATCAATGTAGTGCTGGATCCCGTCAGCTGTACGGAACCAGCAGGATTCGAACGGGTACTCCTGCTCAAACCCCACTCGCTCCTGAGCCCGTCGCAGAGTCACAGCAGGAACATCAGCCGGCTGTAACAGCCTCATCTGGTCATCAGCAATCATGAAACGCTCAAGGTCATCGCCACGCATTCCGGGTGCAGCAGCTGTTCAGGGCTCACGGCGGGGAGCAAATTTGATTCGGCTGATGTAGCGAACGGGAATGCCGTTCGGACCCAGCCGTCCGGAACAGGCGCCGATTGCATTAATAATGTAGCGATAGTGGAGATCATAGTCGGGATCGATCTCAACTTCCTGCTTTTCCTGTTGTTCCTGACCGATCGCCTGCAACGCAGTAATCGCTCGGAACACTTCGGAATTGAGCTTTGCCAGCGCCTGCTCACCCCCACCCAGACTTGTCCCGTTGAAGAACAGCGTCTGCAGGTCACCCGCAGCATCTGCTTCCATGCGAACCTTGAAGGGCGGCAGATCTGCATCGGTGACTGAGGCTGCACTGGGAGCCCCCAGCGGCATGCTGATATCGAAATCACCTTCCGGCTCGATGACCTTCAGTGTGCACATGAAAAAAATGAGCAACTGGAAAACGACATCAATCATCGGCGTCATGTTGACGTCGATCTTTCGTTCACCAACTCGATTTCTCAGTTTCATGACCTGGCCCCGTTCGGGAACTGTTCAGCTGCAGCAGACTCCGGAAATAACCACTGTTCAGGGAACAGACTTCTGCGTTGCCTTCAGAGCAAACCGTTGAAACTCAATTCCGGTCTCCTGACACATCTGGATCAGCTCCTGAATCATTCCGGATGGAACATTTGCATCCGCCCGAATCTCCACAGTCACATCTTCCAGATCGGTCCCGATCGCCGAATAAAACTGCGACTCCTGCCGCAGACGTGGTCGCACCTGCTCCAGCGACAGTTTCTCGTCGCCAAAGAACAGAAACGGCAGCTCACTGATCTTCTTTCCGTCCTTATCGCGGTCAAAGCCGAAGTTGAGCACGAACGCATCCTTGCGCTGAACAGCCGGCGGCTTTGCCAGCTGGTCGCGGGGAAGAGCTACTCGCTCGTCAGCCTCATTCTGATCGAAGTTGTTGATCACCATAAAAAAGGTGATCAGCTGAAACACGATGTCGATCATCGGAGTCATGTTGACTTCCGCGATTTCCGTGTTCGTCGGCTTGATCTTCATAGCAACGACATCCCGGACAAGCTCCTGCGACGGATTCTGCAGGCAACGTGAAACAGCTCAGACCAGTAAGACACCCCTTCGGGCGACACAGCCGTTACTTCTGTTTCGGTATCGCGGCAAACCGCCCCATCAGCCCTTCACTGACCATGCCGATCTCAAGTACCAGTCGCTGAATACGATTCTTCAGGATGCTGTGGAAGACCATTGCCGGTACGGCAAGCATCAGTCCGATCAGCGTCGTGACCAGAGCTGTAGAAATACCATCCGCAAGCTCTGATGGCTTTGGAGAAACAGCACTCATTGCAATCTTGTCGAAGGAGGAAATCATCCCCTGTACCGTTCCCATCAGTCCCATCATCGGGGCGATGGAGCCGATCAGTGCCAGGTAGCTCAGACGATGTTCCAGGGCCATGTTCTCGTCTTCACCTGCTTCCTGCATCCCCTCAACCGACTCCGCGTAACCGCGACTCAGCCGGCTCATGCCAGCGGCCAGCACGCGAGCAACGAAGGAATCATCGCCACGGGCGAATTCGTAGGCCCCCTGAAAATCCTTGGCATTCAGTTTCTGCTCAAACTCTTCCACAAACTCTGCCGGAAGCAGGACGTCTCTGCGAACCTGCAGCATGTTCATCATGATCAGGGCGACAAGCACAAAGGAGATGAGCAGAAACATGGGGCCCCAGAATAATCCGCAGGCTCTGACCACGTAGGACAGAAAACTGCGCGAGGTCACCTGCGGCGCTGCTGCATCCTCCGACGCTGCCGCTTCAGCAGGAGCTGCCTCCTCTGCTGCAGGCTCCTCATCGGGGTGAGCCATGATGGATCGCTGCAGGCCCTGGACCGGCCAGAGTGAAACAAGGATCACCAGGCAAAACACAAGAAATGAACGCTGGCTGCAGATTTTCTGTTCGAATCCGGGAACGCCAACCATATCTGTAACTCTCCGCTGTTCTCTGAATGAAACTTCTTCGCTGAATGCGGTCTGATCATTGACTGCACAATTTAGGAAAGTTCCGCACGACTCGCCACTCAGCAGCAGATCACTGCCGGCGTCTGCACAGTTTTTTATTGCCCCAACCACTCCCAGGACGGGTTTTTCTCTCAACGACCTGCCCAGGGACTGTTCGGGTACCTCGATGTCAACGCTGCTCGCGCCTCATCAGCTCGATTCTGATAGCCCGCTGGCCCCCAGAGGGTGGACAAATGATACAGGGCTGCCGCATGCGCCGCAGGCTCTGAAGAATACAGGACATCCACAAACAAATACGCAAACAATGCATCCTTCGGTTGTCCCTGCTCACGCAGACAGTCACCCTTGAGCACCCAGGCTCGAGCCAGAGTGCGGCTTTCCGACTCCGATGCTCCGGAAATGATCTCCTCCAGCACACTCACCGCTTCGCCCGACTTACCGTCCTGTTTCAGCGACATTCCGCGACCAAGCATCCCCTCGTAGCGAGCCGCAATCGCCGATTCATCGTTGCCGCTGTCTGCGATCACCTTGTCAAAGGCACTTATCGCCCCTGCTGTATCGCCTCCCTGAAGCAGCAGAAATCCGAGCTGCACACCCGCCTTCAGCTGAAATCCAGGTACGTCACAGGACTGGATCTCGGTGAGCAGTTGCTGAGCCTTTTCAACGCCTGCTGCATCCTGGGACAGAATCTCGGCATGCAGCAACGTTGCTTCATAATAACGGAAGTTACTGCTGTTCCCGGTCCGAAAGTCGTCGATCGCCTTGATCGCGATGTCGCGACTTTCCGGGCTCGCCAGTGCAGACAGGACTCTGGTGCGGGCAATCAGAAAGCTGAGTTCTGTCTTCACATTTCGATTATCACCGGAATAGTCCAGTTCGATCTGGGTGTACTTCTCCAGAGCCCGATCAAGCGCTCCGCTGCGTTCGTTGGAACGGGCCTGTGCAAGTTCAGCAGGTTCGTCGTCAAAACGAACGGCCGCCACGTTGGCCACCGAAATCTGCTCCTCTTGACCACTCTGCAGCTTGATTGTGAGCGTCGAACGGGTAATCGAAGTCAGTTCGCCACGGAAAACCGCGCGGTCACTTCGACGGGTCACCGTATCCACCGCAAACAACCCCTGGGTGCCGAAAACAGCAAACACCGCCAGCAATAAAAAATGTCCTGAGCGTATCATCATGATCTTCCTGAGAGTTCATTCAGCACAGATGCAGAATACTTCTGAAACGAATCCGACATTCAACAGACAGAAAATGTCGGACTACTCCGCCGGTGAATCGGGTCGTGGTCCGCCGGGCGATTCGGGAGGCCGTCGACGTCTGCGCTGAGCAGGGTCACCCTCTCCGGCCGGCGGGGCTGGCCGCCGTCCCGGACGGTCGGGAGCCGGTGATCCGCCCGCTCGCTCTGCACCCGCTGGACGACGTCGTGGAGGACTTCCAGTACTTCCGCGCCGCGGTGCAACGATATGATCCAGCCCGGAAAAATCAGCTTCCGCAGCGGCAGCCCCGAATTCCAGGCCGCCCGGAAACTGCGGACCTGCTGGAACCGACACGCCCGGGTCGATCCGCGGCGCTTTGGATGGTGTCCCGGGAACCTGAGTTCGCTTACGCGGCTTTCGCATCGTGACCACAATACCGCCCGCAAAGAGCATCCCCACCAGAATCAGGCCTCCCGCGACGAGCAATCCTGCAAATGATCCACCCGCAGCTGGCTCCGCAGCAGCACCGGCCGGCGACGCAGCAGCCACGGCTGACGGTTCAGCCGCAGCAGCAGGCACATTCGAATCCGGATCGTCAGCATCCCCGGAAGAAAGGCGTGCCAATGGTGTCGGGGACTCACCCAGATCTGCCTGAATGTCCTGATAGAGTCGATCGAAGCGGGCGAATGCGGCATCATCAAGCGATCGAAAGGCCTGCACGAAACTGCTGATTTCTGCCAATGCTGAACGCAGCTGAGATGTCGCGGTGTTTCGATCCGCCTGCACGGCTGCCATTCGCCGCCGCGTCCGACTGAGTTCCAGTCGGGCTTCATAAAATCGCGATCGAAACTCCGATTTCGGATCCTGCATCACAATCTGCTGCAGTCGCCGGCAGAGCGTCGCCCAGCCCCATACCGATGTCGGAGCACCGGAGGCGTCCTTCCGCCCCTGAATCGCCTCTGCAAAACGGTCGGCTGCGCCCGACTCACCCCAGTCTCCGAGGACCAGAGCAGCCTCAAACTGAGCATCGAGGTTCATGTCGCTGTCAGCGAGGATTTCTTCGACCGCCTGCATCGCATCGCTGAATCTCTCCTGCGCTCGGCGGCAGCGCGACAGTCGCAGCAGAATTGCGTTGCGACTTTGTGCCGCATCCGGCAATGCCAGCAGTTCCGTATAAGTTTCACCGGCTCGGTCGTAATACTGAGCAGCCGCTGCCGGATCTGCATCGACTCCCTGGCCAAGCCCGAAGTAAGTTTCCGCAATCCACAGCAGGGAATTGTAGTTCTCGGCGTCCCTGGTCTGATACACCTTGAGCAGAAACTCCTCAAACGAGGTACGCACCTGATTCAGGCGATCAGTTTCTCCGCCCGATGAAAGCCTCCTGAGCTCCTCCTGCAGCTCCATGCCCAATTGTGTGTACGCCGCAACAATGTCAGCTCCCCCAACTCGCTCGAGGTCTTCCATCGTCTTCAGAGCATCATCGATCTGCTGCGTCCCCACCTGAGCACGCAGCAGCAGTCGATAAGTCAATGACGCAAAGGAGCGACTGAAAATGCCGGTTGGCGGTCGAGAAGCTTCATCCTCAACAGCAATTGCCTTCAGAATCGAAAACTCGCCGCCATTCGTCAGCCGCTGAATCGTTGCCGGAAAATCACCTTCCTGATTCAGGATTCCGCACAGTGATACCTCAGCAGCGACCAGCTCCTGGTCCGGAAGTGTGGAGTCGCCAAGTCGCTGGCGAGCAATCTCAATTCCCTGCATGAGCAACGATTGAGCCTCTGACTTCCAGCGATCCAGCTCTGCCTGTGGAGCTTGTTCCGCATCCGGGTCCGCAGCAGCTCGCGCCATGGCTTCTGTCCATGTGGCCCACCATGCCTGACCGGCGCTGAGCCGAGCCGAAGCGAACTGCGGATCCGTTTCGGGCACCTCCAGAAACCATTTCACCGCCTGTTCCGGCTGACCCATGGTGCGATAAACCGTGCCCAGACGCATGCGGGCCTCACCGGCACGAGAGGACTGAGGATACAATTCCAGGATCTTCTCACACACCTGGCCGATCAGTCGCGTTTCAAAATCCCGATCGTCCGGCGCTGCTGCATTCCACGCTGCCACCGCCGCTGCCATGGCAATCTCTGTGGCATTCAAGGCCGTTTCCGGGTCTGCGGTACGATCGCGTGTCATGGTGTAAGTTGCCAGCACCACTGCGTCGAGCGGGTTGCCCTGACGCAATCGCACAAATCCCAGCAGATAACGCGTCTGCGCGACCGCTTTGGCGTCGCTGCCCGGCTCACGCAGCGTCAGCGCCAGATTCAGCAACCGTCCGACTTCACTCAGATGACTGTTGAGTGCAGCCTGCCCCTGAGCCCGCGCGGTGTCGTCTTCTGCAGCAGCAACCGCATCATTCAATTCCTGAATCTGTGCAATCATGCCGCGGGCCCGTTCGAAGGCACTGTCGAAATCTCGCGGTTCCGAGTCCTTGTCACCCAGCTCAAGGCGCAGGCGGCGAACCATCGACTCCGCAGGCAGCCGAAAGGCACCCGGATACTTTGCAACCTGTTCCGCATGATTCATGGCAAACCGCAGAAAATTATTCCGATCACCCTCCGGCAACTCCCGCTGCTGTGCCGACTTTTCTTCGGCCTGAGCCTGCTCCCAGAGAATTCCCAGCCCGAAGGTTGTTGTCGAGAGCCTGCGGTTCTCCTGCAGCCAGGCGGTTGCTTCCTGAATCACCAGCGACGCATCACTCCGCTGCGGAGAATTCAGGCAGATCAGACGAAAATGTCGAGCCGTCCCCTTGAGCGTCACCATGAACGGCTTCTCTGACTCATGCATCAGCAGCTCGTTGTAAATTCCCAGAGCTCGCCCGAGGTCATCCTGCTCCTGAAAACAGCGAGCCACCATCAACTGTGCATAGAGTCCATTGCTGTTGGTGCGACGGGCAGTATGAATCGCACTGAATTCCTCCGATGCCTGGATGAGCGTCTGTTTGCGTTCTTCAGAGCCTCTGTCGAATGTCTGTCCGCGCTCATAGGTACAGCGGGCCAGGTTGAGCCAGGCGCGAAGATAACGATTTTCAGCCGTCTTTCGCTGCTCCAGCAGTTCCGGCTCCTTTGATTCATCAATGAACGAAGGGAACTTGTCGTAAGCCGCTTTGTACTGATCGTGCGATGCCTGGAAGATTCCTTTCGCCTTATCGATGATCGCCCGGGCTTCCCCCTGCACCGCTGCACGCTCCGAATCCGTCTCAATTCGCTCCGTTTCCCAGATAAGTGATTCGGCGCGGTCAAACAGCAACTCCCCCAGAAGGCTGCTGGCATCTGCTGCCTGTTCGTGCATCGGCTGCGCAGCCAGAAACTTCTGCAGTGCTGCCTCAGATTCGGAAAGTCGCTGCTCACGGTCTGCCGGGACCCGCGACTGAGACCCCCACTCCTTCAGTGTCAGACCCAGCTCGAAATCAACCAGCGCAACTACTTCAGGATCCAGCCCGGGGCGAGTCTGTGCCTGCATCAGGTATTCAACGGCTGTGTCGTAGTAGCCACGCTCGCGCAGTCCGGCCGCAAATTCCAGCACGGGCTCTTCCGCCCCACTGCACGCTGTCAGGGCCGTGACTATCAACAGCAGCGGGAGGAAACTTCCCGCAATGCCAGAGATTCTGAGCCGATTTCGGCGATCAGCCCCGCAAACGGAGACCAGGAAACCTGCCTTCATATCACATCCCCGTGATCATCTGTTTTTTCTGTACCGAACCATAACCTTACCCGCCTGAGCTGATGGGGAGCCGCGGCAGACAGCGCATCCCTGTCAGGACCACAGGCTGTCGCCGGGGGCAGAAACGAGGCAGAAACCGTTTACCTCGCTGCAGAGCGTCCCCTGACCGATCAGTCCCGACCGGGAAAAGCACCACCACAACCTCGCCTTTAGCATACGAACCGATCTGCGATGTGGCAAACATTCCGCGATTCCGAAAGACTGCACTTGGGCCTGTGGTCATCGTATCGTTACAGTTTGCACTGCAGATTCCCGTGCTGATCTGTCGTTACCATTGCTGTGCCGCAGCAGACTGCAGTGGGTCCCGATGATTTCGATCCCTCGGACGGCTCGGCCCCCTGCAGAATAATCACTCGCGGGGATCTTTCCCCGGACACCACGAAAATCAGGTGTGGAAATGAGCGATGCCACCCAGTCCAATCTCGTTTCCGCTGAGACGGATCGTGATCTGCCACGGCATGTCCGCAATGGCTTCATGCGTTATCGCAACTTTCAACCGCTGACCCAGGGCGGGGAAGCGATCCTGCGTACCTGCCAGGACGAAAACCTCGGCCGCACTGTCGTGATGAAGACTCTGCAGCCGCAGTTTCAGAATCTCGAAACATATCGAAAACGATTCCTGCGGGAAGCACGTGTCACGGCTCAGATCCCGCACCCCTGCACCATTCCTGTCTATGAACTCAGCCGCGATTCTGAGGGCAACGCCTACTTCACCATGAAGCGACTGCAGGGGCGAGACCTCTCCGAGATCCTCGATCAGATTTCAGAGGGTGACGAAGAGACGATTCGCCAGTTTCCACTTCCCACGCTGATCAATGCCCTGATCCACTGTGCTCAGTGCCTGGCTTACGCCCATCAGCACGGTGTTGTGCACCGCGACATGAAACCAGCCAACATCATGATCGGGCGGTACGGGGAAGTGATGGTCATGGACTGGGGCCTGGCCAAGGTCGACAACATGAACGACAACGATGAAGTCGGAAAACTGCTCCGCAGCGGCCAGCAGACAATTCCGGGACGACTGACCGGTCGCGGTGATGTGCAGGGAACACCTTATTACATGTCGCCTGAACAGGCAGTGGAAACCGGCGATGTGGATGAGCGTACTGACGTCTACAATATGGGTATTATCCTCTTCGAAGTGCTCACCAGCCAGAGCTTTATGTCCGGCAGAAACTTCAGGGAAATCAAGCGGCGCCTGCTGGAAGACCCGGTGACGTCGCCCATCAGCGCTGCACCGAGCCGCAATATTTCTCCGGAGTTCAACGCCATCTGCGTCAAAGCGCTGCAGCGCGAGCCGAAGAATCGCTATCAGAATATGACCGAGATGGAAAACGATCTGCGTGCCGCGCTGCTGGGGCAGAATGTTTCTGTCTACCACGAACCGGCATGGATCCGCGCCATCCGTTTTCGTCAGGACAGAATTCTGAGCTTTGCTGCTGCCTTCTGGGCCGCCATTGGGCTCCTTGTCGGACTGTTTCTGCAGTATCTGCTGTAAACGCCAGCGGATTCTGCCCTTGTAAGCAGCCGCTGTGCTGCCGCCCGCCTGCACCGTCGGGATTTCTCCCTCCCGGTGCAATTCACATTGCCCTCCGGCAGAACCCGCCATCCCGCGACAGGGACAGGCAGTTCCTGCTGCGCCAGTGGAATGCCCCCGGCACGTGCATTGAATTCCGAGCATGCTCGTCTCCCCGCAATCGCTGCTCGTGCGATATCGTCCGAACAGGCAGTGCGTCACGCGTCAGCGGGACAACTGCGTTCACGCCTGAAACTCAATCCCAGAGGATATCGCTGTGACTTCGCCGGACCTTCGCCGCGATCGCACGCAGCCGCTTGCTGCCACAATTCCTGAGCTGTCTCGGGGCACGTCCCTGTGGCCCGTCATTGCTGGTGGCACGGCGGTCGCCATCGCGCTGTTCACCGTCGTCATTCCTGCACTGTCACGCCACACCATGGCCGGGCCGTTTCTGGAACGCTACTTTTCCGGACACGCACTGCAGCAGTTCACCACACTGATCTTCTGCATTGGTATCTCGATTCCGATCGCCAGACTGTTTTCGCTGCGACGACAGCGCCGCGCCATTCTTGTCACACAGCAGCTGGCCCGCGAATCCGGCTGGCCCGCGGCCACTGCCGCAGAGAATGCTCAGCAACAACTCGCTGACTGGCTCACTACGGAATCAGCGGCTGGCCTTACCGGCACCTTCATGGGTGAACGTCTGCAACAACTGCTGCAGTATGTGTCTCATCGCCGTGGCAATGCCGTTGCCGAACACCTGCGATATCTTGCTGAACTTTCCGTCGATCAGCTCAACCGCAGCTATCAGCTCGTGCGAACCGTAACATGGGCAGTCCCGATCGTCGGCTTTCTGGGAACTGTCATCGGAATCACCATGGCCATCGCCAATGTCACTCCGGAACAGCTGGACTCCTCTCTGCCGGAAGTAACGTCCGGTCTTGCTGTCGCCTTTGACACCACCGCCCAGGCACTGGGCCTCTCCCTCCTGCTGGTGTTTTCCACATTTCTTGCTGAACGCAGTGAGCAGAATGTACTGAGTGATGTGGAACAGTTCGGGATCGACATGCTGCTGCCGACGTTCAGCATGCAACCGGATTCCGGAGGTGTGCCCGGGGCAGAACTCAATGCTCTGGTCCGCCAGCAGCTGAGTTCGTGGTCCGAGGCATTCGCCACGCTGCAGCAGAACTGGCAGTCATCCCTGCTGACCCAGACCGAAGCACTTTCCAGCGCACTGGCTGCGGAAACGGAACAGACCCTCGAGCGTCACAGGAATCATCTGGAACTGGCGGAAAACCACTACTCGAATCTGCTGCGAGGATCCTCTGAACAACTGGCAACGCAGTTCAGACAATCTGTCGAATCCTTCACCGGTCGGATGGAAACATGGCAAAATGCTCTCCTGACAAGCTCCCGGGATGCTGCTGCGCAAGCTGAAGAACTGCATCGCCTCGGTCGCACCATGCTGCAGCTGACAGAAGCTGAAGAACGACTGGCAATTCTGCAGCAGCAGTTCAACAACAGTCTTGAATCAGCACGTGTCAGCGAATCTCTGGAGCAGGCGATTTCCAGTCTTAACGCGGCAGTCGCCATGCTCTCTTCCCGGGTCGGACACCGGGCAGCTGCCTGATCCCTGATCCCGCTGACAATGTCACTTACGCTTACAGGCGACCAGCTTGCGACAGCAAGCCTGATCGAAATCAGAATCTGTCATGCCGAGACCAAAACCCGGCAATCCCGTCTCACTCTTTCCGTTTCTGGCGGTCCTCGTCTGCGCGATGGGCAGCCTGATTCTGCTGCTGCTGGTCATGACTCGCAAAATCCGCGAGGACCAGGGACTGCAGCAACAGGCCGCTGTCGCCCCCGCTGCGGCTCCCGCCGCTCCACACCCGCCGGACTTCAGTCCGGCAATCCGCATTCTGGAGCAGGAATGTGAGCAGCTTCAGGAAGAACTGCAGGCCCTGCAGGATGAACGCGTCCGCACCACCGCAGGAATTGCAGTGCTGCACTCCACGCAGTCGAATCAGAAACAACGGCTGAGCAGCATACTTGAGCAGATCCAGGATCTGCCGGAAACTGTCAGCAACCCCGACCTGCAACTGGAAACTGAACAACTGCTGGCAGCAGAAGCAGACCTGCAGCGGCAGCTCTCGGAAACAGAAGCGGAACTGCTGCACAAACAGAAACATCTGCTGCAGCTCGACCAGCAGATTGCTGCTGCAGAACTTCAGCTGCAGGAACGTCGCTCAGCCATCCTGGCATTGCGGAAACAGATTCTGCAGCAACAGGAACAACAGGTCGCCACATCAGCTTTCGGCACAGAACTGGAGTTTTCCGGAAGCACGGGCACCACCCGCACTCCGCTGCTGGTCAATGTGACAGGAGATGGATTCGAACTGCTGCCCGGTGGACCCCGAATCAGTATCGCTGATATGCAGAGCTTTCCCGTTCGAGACAACCCACTGCTGTCAGCGGTCCTGGCCGTCTATCGTGTCCGCAGCAACGACGCATTGTCTGATCGTCCCTATGTCCTGCTGCTTGTTCGCCCGGGTGGCAGTCTGCCCTTTTACGCAGCCCAGCGCACTCTTGCTGAAGCCGACATCCACTTCGGATATGAGCTGCTTGAACCGGAGCGACAGATTCGCACCGGTTCTGCCTCTGTCGCCGAACAGACTGCAGCTCAACAGGCGATCCAGGGCTGTCTGGTACGCCGTGAACGACTTTATTCTCGACTCTACGCTCTGGCAGGGCGGGGATCACCGGGAGAAACCAGCGATGACGAACGGGACTCTCCATCCGGCACGCGGCGAATGGAGATCCGTGCCGATGGTCGAGTGATTGAATCCGGAACTCGCAGGAGCCCGGTTCTGGATGGACGCTTCTACGCCGGCGGTGTGGCACCGCCACCATCCTACCAGCAGACTCGAGCCCGCAGTTATGCCACTTCGGGGCGCAGCCCTCAACCAGCAAATGCGGCGGCAGCGGAACAGCTGGCCGAAGAATTCGCCGCTCGCTTTGCGGAACAACGCCGGGAAGCGCTGGCTGCAGAGGTGGCCGCTTCGCAGGATCCGGAATCCACGTCTGCCGGCCCGAATGCCGGCAACGCTGCCGCCCGCCCCATGAACATTGACTCGAATTTTGATCAGTGGCTGAATGACAGCACCGATCGTGAGACAGCGTTCACACCTGCAGACACCCTGCCCCGGCAGGCTGCTGACGTGCCCGCACTGCCACGCCCGGATTTCCTGCAGCCGTCACTACCCGGAGCCTCTGCCAGTGCAAAGGCGGAGTCGGCGGCGGCCACGGAGACAACAGCGGCACAGGATCCTGCATGGTTGCGGTTCCTCGCTCAGTCACAGAAAGCCACCGTCAGCCCGGTCGGGCCCTCGGCGACGTCCCGCATCGACAGTGAGACGGCTGCACTCGCCCGCACGGCAGCTCGTTCAGGATCGGACACCGCCATTCCGGTCGGCATGGTTGTGTTTCTCGATGAGCAGCACCTGACCGTGGGGCAGCAGCCAACAATACCGCTGCAGCGGCGCTCTGCCGATGATGCCACAGCACGACTGCTGCAGGCTGTCAATGCAGAACTCAGCGACCTGCGTAGCCAGACCCGTGAAGAACTGATGCCGATTGTAAAATTCATCGTCAGCCCCGGTGCAGAACGCTGGCGGCTGAGTCTGCAGAAGTCGCTGCAGCAGGCCGGCGTGCGTTGTGTCACAACCTATCAGCTGACTCCCTATGTTCAGGAAGCAGATCAGTCCGGATACGCGCGGGTTGCCGAACAGGATTCGGGGGTGCCTCAATGAGTCGACGCTTCGCCGGCGGGGATCCCGATTTCGGGTCTGATTCGTTCCTGGATATTGTCTGTAACATCGTGGGTATCCTGATCATCCTCATCGTCGTGGTCGGGGTACGTGTGCAGCGACAACCACCGCTGCCGGATCCTGTGGCCGACAACCAGGAAACCGCAACACAGCTGCCGGCTCAGCAACACTCCCGGGAACAGCAGCGACAGCTGCAGCAGATGGCACAGCGACGACGGCAATTGCTTGCCGAACGTTCGGAGGCACACGAAGCTGCCCGTCAGCTGCAGCAGAACGAAGCCGAACTGCAGTCTGAGAATACGGAGATTTCTGCACGGATCCAGGCGGCCGAACAGCAACTGCTCACCGCCCGCACACAACGGCAGGAACACGATCAGCAACAGCTTGCAGACGCTGCAGAACGCCGCCAGACCAATGCCCGAATACAGCTGCTGCAGACCCAGCTGGCAGAACGCAGACAACGTGTGCAGTTCTTCGCTGCATCGCGCGCGGAATCTGAAGAACTCCGGACATCCGTGCTGCAGGAAATAGATTCAGCAGCGGTGGAAACACTGCAACTGCAGGAACAACTGCAGAGCAAACCAGCGGAATCTCCGCCCTCAGATCGTCTGCTGCACCGCTTCGCTCCACTCGGAAAAGCGGTGGACTCCGGAGAACATCACTTCCGCCTGAATTCCGGACGAATCAGCAAGATCCCTCTGGAGTCTCTGCTTGATCTGCTCAAAGCACAGCTGCGGTCCAGACAGGCTGTCATTCTTCGACTCCATGAATTCCAGGGCACGGTGGGACCGGTCAGTGGTTACACGATGCGGTATCAGGTGGAGAAACAGGGACCTTCACCACTGCAGGCATTACAAATGGGAGATAATCGTCTGGTGCTGCAGGTCTCCCGCTGGGAACTGGTCGCCGGTGACGAACTGTATGAAGAATCTGCTGCAGAGAGCCTGCTGCCCGGTTCCCGCTTCCGCTCGGACCTGGAGACACTCCCGCCGGAGTCTGCAGTCACGATCTGGGTTTATGAGAACTCCTTCGCGGACTTTCCACCACTCCGCGAACTTGCCCACAGTCTGCAGCTGCGGGTGGCTGCGCGACCCTTGCCGGAGGGAACGCCCATCATCGGATCTCCGGGCGGCAGCCGCTCCAGCGCACAGTAACTCGTTCCCTGTCGACAGTGTTCAGAATGTCGGGGGTACAGGCTGTTCACTCTGTTTCCAGCAACGAGTTCTGCGCATCCTTCGCCCACAGGAGACGACGATGAAGCGAAGGAATTTCTGTGGACAGACGCGCCGCAAATCATTCTGGGAGGCCGGTTGCGGGTTCACCGGACTGGCTCTTGCCGGCATGCTGGAACGCGACGGTTTCGGCATGCACTGAGCATGTGGCGATGATGCGGCTGCGTTCAGGAATCCGCTTGCGGCAAGAGAACCGCAGATTGCCCCGCGTGCGAAGAATGTGATCTTCCTGCACATGCATGGCGGCCCCTGCCACATCGATACCTTCCATGACAAGCCGTCAATGTATGGCATGGATGGTCGCACGGTGGACGTCCGGACTTTCGGCCGCGGCGGACATCGCAGTCAGGGACGAATCGTTGAGCCGAGGTGGAAGTCTCGGCAGTACAGTGAATGTGGAAAGCGGGTCAGCGACCTGTTCCCGAATCTGGTCGAAAAGGTCGATGACATTGCCTTCGTTCATTCCATGACGGCTGATTCTCCGATTCACGGATCAGCAATGCTGATGATGAATTCCGGTCGCGTTCTGAGCGGTCATCCGTGTCCTCGATCGTGGGTGAATTACGGACCTGGACGTGTCAATGAAAAGCTGCCGGGCTTTGTTGTGATGCTGGCCCCCGCGGTGGCCCGATCAGCGGTGCACGCAACTGGAGCAGTGGTTATCTGCCAGCCACCTGTCAGTCCACGGTGATGCGTTCCAGCGGCAGCCCCATTTTCGATCTCAGACGCCCGCAGGATCTCAGTGAACAGGCGCAGCGACGCCTGCTGGACACCCTGCGTCGATACGATGAGGATCACCAGCGCACCCGCGCCGACAATACTGCGGCGGCAGCCAGAACTGCCGGCTATGAGCTGGCCTGGAAGCTGCAGTCGGCCGCACCGGAAGCGGTTGATCTGAGTTCAGGGACGCAGCAGACGCAAAACCTTGATGGCCTCGACAATCCGCGCTCCAGTGCCTTCGGCAGACAATGTCTGATGCCGCGACGACTGGTGGAACGGGGTGTTCGCTTTGTCCAGATCTATTCCGGTGGTGCCCATAACGATGACAACTGGGACGCCCACTCCGACCAGGAAGCCAACCATAACCTGCACGCTGGCGAAACCGACAAACCCATCGCCGGACTGATTGAGGACCTCAGACAACGCAGTCTGCTCAACGACACGCTGATTGTCCGGGGCGGAGAATTCGGGCGACAACCCACAGGATCTGCGCAGGGATCCGGACGCGATCATAACAGCTACGGATTCACTCTCTGGATGGCCGGCGGAGGGATTCGCGGGAGCACCAGCGTGGGAACCACAGACGAACTGGGCAGTTCAGCCGTTGACAACGTGCTGCATGTCAAACACCTTCACGCCACCATTCTGACACTGCTGGGCCTCAGCCCGGAAAAACTTACCTGTTACTTCTCCGGCCTCGCTAACTCTCTCGTCGGTGCAGAAGGCGCTCAGCCAATCCGGGCCATTATGGTCTGAACACGCCCGGACACGGGTTTAGCCGCTGCCGCGGGCCGGCAATCTGCTCAGCATTCTGCCTACCAGTGTTCCACCACCCCACTGCTGCAGGTTACTGGACCAGAAGCGGTGGAAATGACCAGACAACCGTCGCTGTCAATTCCCAGACACTCCCCCGATGTTGCACCAGCATCGTTGCGAATGGTGACCATTCGGCCATTGAGCAGGGAAACTCGATTCACCTCGGCGAGCGCCTGTCGTGGCTGCACTGCGAACTGAGCAATCCGTTGGTCAATCTGGTTCAGCAGCAGCACAAGGACGTCATTCAGGTCGTGATCCACGCCGGTCAGATCCGTCAGTGAAGTCGCCATCCCGGAGATTTCTGCCGGGGCATCGCGGAGACTATTGGCCACGTTGATCCCCACGCCAATGATTACACCCTGGTGCTCACCAGTCCCCTGCTGCTCCACCAGAATACCGCAGATTTTCCGCCCGCCGCAAAGCACATCATTAGGCCATTTGAGATCAAGACTGCGATCCCCGGCCAGCTGCTGCAGCACTTTCTGCACTGCCAGTCCGGTAGCGATGGCCACGAGTGATCTGCGTTCTGCAGCGAGGGGAATTTCTGACGATTTGAGCACGAGGGAAAACGTCAGCGCTCCGGCTGCAGACCACCAGCCGTTGCTGCGGCGGCCGCGTCCCGCCGTCTGCTCCGGCGTAATCACCAGTGCCGGCGATCGCTGCAGCAGCGGCTGCAGCAGCTCGGCTGCAAGTGTATTCGTCGACGGCAGGCGAGCGTGATATTCCACATGCTGCAGCGACGTTTCTTTCAGCAGACGCTGCACGTCAAACGGACCACAACCGTCTGCAGCCATTACACCAGCCCCCTGTTCCGCCTCACTGCTGCCGCGGCACTTGCTCGACATCTGCCAGTCCGATCGCCGTCGCCGTCGCATAGTCACGACCATGCGACATCGAAATCAGTATTCGTGTGATCCCTCGAGCTGCAGCCAGCTCGGCAGCGCGGCCGGAAAGCTGCACCACAGGTTCACCGGTGTGCAGGGAGACGATTTCCACATCGTGAAACGTCATTCCCTCGATGAACCCGGTGCCAATCGCCTTCACAACAGCCTCCTTCGCAGCCCACCGCGCGGAGTAGCGAATTGCCGGGTCCCGATGGCGGCAGGCATATTCGCGTTCCGCTTCCGTGAAGCAGCGGTGCACAAAATGCTCACCATGCCGCTCCACCATGCCACGGATACGATCAATCTCCACGATGTCGGTTCCAAGTCCCAGTACCATAACGCACCACTGAACGAGACCGCGGCGGACAGTCAGGTCTGCAGAATCTGCACCACTCAGGCACCGTACTTTTCAAGTCGTCCAGCATGAGCCAGAGCCTGAAGCATCAGGTATTTCGCTTCAAACATCCCCAGTTCACCCACACGACAGGCCGATTCCCCGAATTCCCGGGAGCCGTCGAAGCGACAGTTCTCCGCCGCCAGCAATGTTGGCACAGGGTGACCACTGTGAGACTTCATCTTTGCCGGAGTGCTGTGGTCACCGGTGACGATCACCACGTCCGGATTGAGCGCCATGATTCGCGGGATTGCCGAATCCAGCTCTTCCGTCCGCGCTACCTTCGCCTCAAAGTTTCCGTCTTCACCGGTACTGTCGGTGTACTTGAAGTGAATGAAGAAGAAGTCGTAATCCGCCCAATGCTGCTCCAGACAGTTCATCTGATCGTCAAGAGTCTGACCGGCATCCAGAATATCCATGCCCACAAGTCGGGCCAGCCCGCGATACATCGGGTAGACGGCGATCGCAGCCGCTCGAGTCCCGTAGACTTCATGGAATGTCGGAATCGGTGGCATCTTCGCAATGCCACGCATGGTGAGCAGATTTGCCGGACGGTCATCCTTGAGTATTTCCGCGGCCTGCCGCAGGAATTCCGCCAGGATCTCTGCCGTCTTCTGAGATGCTTCATCCCGACCCTGCGGAGCCAAAGGAGGCACACCCGTTCGCTGCGGATCCGTATCGTTGATGCTGCCGCCCAGCCCGTCCCCGCGGATCACAATCACCAGTCGATATTCCTTCACGTGACGCACAAAGACCTGTACGCCGGGAATCTCAATCTGATCCAGCTTCTCACAAAGCGCTGCTGCGATCTCTGATGCAACCCGACCTGCACGACGATCGGTGATGTTTCCATCTTCGTCCACCGTACAGAAGTTACCGCGAACAGCAACATCGCGATCCGTCAGCTCAAAGTCGATCCCCAGAGCCTCCAGCACTCCGCGACCGATGTCATACCTGAGTGGATCGTAACCAAACAGGCCCAGGTGGCCCGGACCGCTTCCCGGAGCAATCCCGGGGAGCACCGGCACACTCATTCCCAGCACACCGCGCTGAGCCAGTGCGTCAAGATTCGGCGTGGACGCCGTTTCCAGTTCCGTCCTGCCGCCGGGTTGCAATGGCAACCCACCCAGACCATCACCGACGTAGAGCACAATTTTGGAGTCATTGCTCTTCTGAAGTCGTCGTGTCAGATCATGAATATCTGTCATTTGTGTTTTTGTCCTGATGTTTCAGGGTGTCAGAATTATCCCGGTCCGCTGGGGACCATACTCCGGCTTTCCCGGTCCTTATTTTGCCCGTTCTGCAGCAGAACCAGTCCGCTGCACGGCAGTCTTCCACTCAGCTTCGGCGAGTCGCTGAGCCGAATCCGCCAGCAGATGCGGAATCCCGTTCTCTATCGCAAACTGCAGACGGCATTCCACACCGGTGCAGACCAGCTGCTCTGTATGGACCACCAGTTCACACCGACACTCCGGGCAAACCACTCCGCGAAACAGCTCATCGGCACGACCACTCATTGGTACTTTTCCCGCATGGATTCGCGATTCTGTCTTTGGATCAAAATCCTCGCAGCTCGCGAATATCAGCGAACGTACGCAGATCATAATCGATCCCGGTGTAGTCGAGCGCGGAACACAGGGAGCGAACAGCAACGCCCATGCCGTCCGGGCCACTGAATCCGCCAAACTGTCCGCCACCCTTGAGGTGCGGTTCGGTTTCCAGATAGAAGCCCGGCAGTCCCAGAGCGTGCAGCCGCTGTTCAATCGCCGGAAGCTGCTCCCGCAGGTCACGAAAAATCATTTCATGCCCGGAGTCGCCCACGTTGCAGGGTACGAAGTTCTTCAGCCGCTCTTCGTCAACAGCACCCTCCCAGACCAGGTCCGGATCGATCCGGTAATCCTTCACGTGCATCCAGCCCAGCCACGGCACCGTCGCCAGATACTCTTCATAGACCTGGATTGCATTCTTGTTCTGAGCAGCCACGTTGCCGCCATCAAAAATCAGCACCGCCGCAGGATGATCGACACGTCTGGCAAGCTCAGCCAGCAGTGGTCCGGTTTCACCCACCAGATTCGGTTCAATCTCAATTCCATAGATGAGTCCTTCATCGGCACAGGCCTGAGTGATCGTACGGATCTGATCCGCAGCCTGATCAAGGTGCTGCTCAGGTGCGGTACCCCGCGGGTGATAGAAGGAAAATCCCCGAATCAGCTTTGTGCCAAGCGCCTTCGCAGACTGGATGGTGCGCTGCACCTCACCGGCCAGATAGTCCTCCATCGGCACAAAGGCGTTGTGGGAACCGTCATCGACATCAAGCAGTTTTACCTTACCCACTCGGCTGCCGATGCTGGTGACGGAAATACCGTACTCCTGGTGCATGGCCTGGAGAGTGGCCAGCTTTTCCGCATTCAGCCCCGTCACATGCTCAACGGTGCCGTCGCCATTTACGTCAATGAAACGTGGGCTGTAATTGCGGATTCCAATGGCTGCCAGAGCTGTCATCTGCTCCAGAGCAGTCCTGCGATTGGCCGCTTCATCCGCGAACGCACTAATGATCACCTTTGGCCTGGCCATGTTCTTCCTCTGCTGCTGCGCCCCACATCCAGCGGTGCTTGTTCGCGAATTTCCTCACTGCCCGGCATTGTTCAGACTCCAGCCTTCGGAAACAAGCGTCCGGAGTCGTCAGCCAAAATCACCAGATTCCGGAATACCTCGAACGGATACCGCTCGACTCCGCAACGCACTGCCCGCTTCCTGCTGCCGCCCCCGACAGGGTATACTCTCGCTGTCGTGTGCCTCGCTGCTGACGGCAGAGCACAGCTGCCAGAACATATATGACACTCAGCCTGCCACCCGTTATTGTAAAACAACAGTATGAGCACCTCCGGAAGTCACCCTGATGATCACCAGCACACACCCTCCGCTGTGGCCAGACTGCTGATCGTCGTGGTGCGTCTGTACCAGCTGCTGCTTAGTCCGCTGTTGGGCAGAAACTGTCGCTTCCACCCAACCTGCAGCCAGTACTTCATCACCGCCGTAACCAGATACGGGGCAATCGCCGGCTGCTGGAAAGGATGTCGACGCATCTGCCGCTGCCATCCGTGGAACCCGGGCGGCTATGATCCACCCTGAACAAATGCTCCGGCTGCGCAGCCGCAGACCAGCTGAGAACAACTGGCAGACATGACATTCGCCCCCCGACCTGCAATCCTGCACGTGAACAGATCACTGGCACCAGCCCTTCTGTGAGACGGGCTGATGTGCCGTCCCGATTCCCTTTTGCTCTGCCCGTGGTGAACTATGGCCGATCCCATGCGTCTGCTGTCGCCTCTGTCATGCCTCGCGTTTCTGTTTGGGACCCTGCCTGCACTGACAGCTGATGACGCCGAGCTTCCCGAGCCGGAATTCCGCCTGCTCTGGCCCGCAGGCGCTCCTGCGGCAAATGGCAACGAGCCTGCCGACCAGCCTGCAATCTGGATCTACCCTCCCATCGGCAAGCCAAATGGTGCCGCTGTAGTGATCTGCCCTGGCGGAGGTTACGCCATCCATGCCACGGATCACGAAGGTGTACAGCCAGCAAGATTCTTCAACCGACTGGGAATGACCGCTGTCGTGCTTCGCTACCGACTTTCGCCCTATCGCCATCCGGTTCCGCTCGAAGATGCACAGCGTGCGATCCGCTACCTGCGTCACAATTCCGAGCAGCTGAGAATAGACCGTGAGCGGATCGGCATCATGGGCTTCTCTGCAGGAGGCCACCTGACCTCCACCGCCGTGACCCACTTCGACAGCGGGATGCTGAATTCCATCGACCCGGTCGATCGCCACAGCAGCCGCCCGGACTTCGGAATCCTCGGCTATCCCGTGGTCAGTTTTGTTGCGGATTACTCCCATCGCGGCTCGGGCCGCAATCTGCTGGGGCCGGATGCCACTGAGGAACAGCTGCGAAGCCTGTCCAATGACCTGCATGTCACAGGAGAAACACCCCCTGTGTTCCTGTTTCACACTTCTGAAGACGGGGGCGTTCCGCCGGAAAACAGCCTCGCCTTCTACGCCGCCTGCTATAAAGCGGGAGTTCCGGCAGAACTGCACATCTACCAGCAGGGCCCGCATGGCGTTGGGCTTGCTTTCGGGCATCCGGCGCTGGAAAACTGGATCTCCGCCGCCGGTCACTGGCTGCGGCAGAATGGTCTGCTCACCGCAAAGCCTCAGCTGGCACTGGAAGGCACCGTCACACTCAATGGCGAACCGCTTCGCTGGGGTTCGATCGCTTTCCGCAGCAGGAATGCAGCCGAGCCAGTTGGGTGGGCCATGGTCAATCGCGGACGCTTCTCCATTCCTGCACAGAACGGTCCGGTCGCAGGAGAACACGAAGTAATTGTGACGGACATGGGGCAGATCGATCCGCTACCCGTTACTGCTGATGCCCGACAACTGCCAGCCATGTCACTGCAGATCTCTGCAGATCAGCCATCACTGGAACTGAATCTGAGCATCCCGGAATAGCAAAGCAGCGACCGCACCGCTCATGATCACAGGTGCCGGAAAGTCGCCAGTGGTTCGCTGCCGCTGTAAAAGCCGTGGAAACAGGCACGGCCGGACAGGTCGCGATGCAGATCCGTCGGAGGAAGCTACTCCTTGCTCTGCGTAAACAGCTCCGGCTGAGAATCTTCCGGCAGGGCAGCGGTCTGGAGGTTTCCGTCACTGCCGATCCTGGTAGAGGCAACATCTCCGAGCATTGTCAGTTGTGCCTGTGGCTGCTGGGGCTGGAACAGCCATACGGTCCGGTCGCTGTAGTAAGTGCGGAGTTTCTGGTTGGCTGTTTCCTCCAGTTCGATGGCCCAGACGATCAACTGCTCATCGACATTCGGAGGATTGTAGACCCAGTCTTCGTTGTAATCAGGCCGCGACTCGTAGCGGACCAGCACCAGGTGCATTCCCGGCTCCTTCAGGACCTGCTCAATCACAGCCATGCGTTGCACATACTCCGGCATCGGTCCGATCACGTGCACCGACTCTCGAGCGTGCTCGAGGAAGCCCAGGCACAGCAACATCGGCAGCAGGCACGCCAACGTGGTCCCCGTCTTTCGCCTTCCAAATGGCAGACGCTGCAAACCACGACACCCCGAAGTGATGAGGAGTATGAGCAATCCGATAATCGGAGCAAAATACTCCGACGGATACCAGTTGACCTGCTCCATCATGACCACACCACTGACCAGCAGCACAGTGAACGTGGAAATCCAGAAGACACCATCTCGCCGCGTTCGAAATACGCCCAGCAAGGCAACCATAAATGTCGGGGGGAGCAGGGTGAGCAGCGTCACCCAGACACGTTGCCAGCGATACTTCAGCACCGCCAGCACCGCCTGGGGCAGTGAGTTTCCGTTGCTTTTCAACGAGGTCTCGAACACCCCATCAGAGTAGATCAGTTCGGAGAATTTCTGACCACCAACCTGATTCAGCCAGACCTGATATGGCATGACAAATGCCGAACCGGTGATCCGATAGTGGTAATAACCCAGCCAGGAAAGCCCCGCCAGAACCACCATTCCGGCGGGCAACAGCGCCTTACGAAGTGCCGCTTGCCGATGCTCTGAAGATACTCGCCAGCCGATGACCTGCCAGCAAAGCACGGCTGCTGCGGGTAGACAGGTAAACAGTCCTTCCAGCGGTCTTGTCAGCGCCAGCAGGACCGCACCGGTTCCAAATAAAATGCCATCCCGCAGGCGCGGCTGCCGCACAATCCGAAACAGAGCGCCAAAGATCAGTGTTCCTGAAAACATCGCCGGGTACCCATTGAACATGGCATTCCCGAAGTACACCAGCAGAAACCAGTTCAGTAGTGCCAGCAGAGTCCCGGTGGCAGCCCAGCGCAGTGGAAATACGGCCTGCAGCATCCAGCAGAGTCCACCGAAGGCCAGTCCTGCCGAAAGTAACAGGCCGATGCGAGGATCACCGCAAAGCATTCCCACGGCAAGGAACAGCGAGTTACCAGGTGGAAACTTCGACTGCCAGGTCGGCTCATGAATCAGGAATCCCTGTTCACGAGCACCCGTGAGCGATTCGTGCAGCGGATGCGTCTCATTCGTTAACCGCCCCTGCACGAACGTCTCAGCCGCAAACAGGTAAGCAAACTCGTCGATCTGCGTCGCGTGCGGAAACCGAAACAGCGACCAGAAAGCGAGGTTGAGTACAACCGCGAGGATCGCCGCAGTAAGAATCATGAGCGAGCCGCCGCCACGACACACAAAGGCCAGCAGCCGTCGCCAGAACAGGCGCACGCTGAGCGCAGCGGGTGGGGGCAACAACAGCGGGATGAGTAAAATGACGACTATTGTGAGGAACTCAACAATCATCAGTTCAGACCTGGAGAAAGTAGTTTCACGACCCGACGCCAGAAAGTGGTGCTCATAAACGGATCTCAGACCGGGGGCTATACACCGCATCGAAACCAGCAGAGTGCCGTTGTCAGGACACCAGAATCAACAGGGATCCGCGGCCTGCAGCAGGAACCCGGGCAGCATGTCGGCAACACTCGCACGAAATCCGCAAAAGTTGCAGATTCGTTGCAAACAGAGTTCGGAATCCCAATCCGTGTCGCCAGCACAGTGCTGCCGGGACCTTCGTCATTTTTGCTGCCAGCGCAGGTGCAGAAGATGTACAGATGCGAGCAACATCACCATGAGTGATGGACGCAGGAATCGGGCAACGCACCGCTGTTTCTGATTGACCCTCATGATTTCCAACCGTAGACTGCGCCGCATGTCACACTTCTCACAGATCCTCATTATCATCAGCAACGGCCGAATGATTATTCGCGCCTCGTGATCACCTGAGGATTCTGTTCAGAATGTTGATGCCCTCAGGTTGCCCCTGAGGGTTTTTTTTTGATCGTTCCCGACGTCGCACTGCTCACTTCATCGGCCCTGCCCTTTCCGGCACCGCTGAACTTTGTCGTCGTCCGCAAGACCTGAAAGCCACCCTTCATGGCTCGCATCCAGCTTTACGACACCACTCTCCGTGATGGCTCTCAGGGTGAAGGTGTCAACTTTTCCCTGCAGGACAAACTGCTGATTACTCAGCGTCTCGATGAACTCGGCTTTGACTACATCGAAGGCGGTTACCCGCTTTCCAATCCCAAGGATGAAGAATACTTTCGGCAGGTTCAGGAACTGCCACTGAAGCATGCTCGCGTGTGTGCCTTCGGAATGACGCGCCGCAAGGGGGTCTCTGCAGCCGAAGATGTCGGCATGCAGGCTCTGATCAACTCCGGGGCCCCGGCCTGCACAATCGTCGGCAAGACGTGGGACCTG
>JALRDR010000541.1 GCA_023262145.1 Planctomycetaceae bacterium
GAGGAGCGCCTGTGATTTTTGCAGCTCCTTTGTTCGTCGAGCAATTCGCTGCTCGAGCGTCATCTGATTGGCCTTCAGTTCCTGGTTGACCTGAGTCAGCCGGCGGCCCGCTTTCTTCATCAGGCCAGTGAGCGAAATCACAGCCCATGTGACCCAGCCGAGGAAAACGAGCGTCAGAACCACTGTCTGCAGGTTTTCACCGGGCAGCAGGCCGGCATCCTGCTCGATCCAGTAATCACTTCCGTAGAACCCCAGCAGAATGTAACTGCAGGCATGCAGCGCAAAGGTAATCACAGTGACACGCGTGTCATGACGGATTGCACAGACCATCAGCGACAGGAAGTAGTAAAAGCGAAATGGACTGCTCACACCCGTGTCGTAATGACACAACAGACCGATGAACACCGCTTCCATCAGGGAGATTACAATGCGGTAGTTCGTCAGCAGCAGGCGACCACGCCAGCTGCTGATTGTGTCAACCATCGCATACGCAGCACCCAGCCCCAGCATCGAATTCAACGCCGTATGACTGGGAGCAGATGAGGCGAAATTCACGTACAGCGCACCCACAGCCAGTCCAAACCAGCGAATTCGCACTGTAATCAGCTCTGCGTCGGACTCCCGTTCCACCGGCTGAAACAGACGGTCACTTTCGGTGGCCGAACGAAAACTGACCGGCAGGCGAAAAATTCCCGACGGTGTTTCAATCGTGGAGTTCTGTTGAACATCCGGGGAAGAATCAGATGCCATGGCAATACCAGTACTGGGGAAGCAGATACAAGACGATGACGAGGCCGGCTGACCAGTAAAAAACCTCACTGGTTTGACCGGAGCTCCCGGCTTTCAGCAGTTTTATACCGGACTTCCCGGTAACTACGTATCCGCAGCAGGTGACTTTTCGGATTCCTCAGTTTGTTTCGAGATCCTGCTCAGAATCGTCCGATATTCAGGAAGTTATGATGGATCACTATCCGGAGACCTGAACACAGCGTTCTCCGCCCTGTTGACGGAGTCATGCGGATGGCAGAATGTCTGAATGTCGTGGGGCTTGCCCGTAATGGTCACAGATTTCTGTTCCTTTGCGACGATCGCAGCTATGGCACTCTGGACAGGACACTGCAGGAATTCGTCGATGACCCTGAACTTGATTTCAGTGAGGCTGACAAACTTCTGATTGAGCTGCAGTTGCCGCATCCCGTTCAGTCCAATGAGCCGGAAGCACCTGAAGATCCAACCTGGCTTTAATGCTCAGGACCAGACGTTCTTCACAACTGCACCACGCCGCGAAGTGACCGCCAGACGTTGTTTCAGTCTGCAGAGTCTGCTCAGCACATTCGGAGGCAACTCTGTTGGAATCCGCGCGAGACCAGTTCCTGCACTTCCTCAAGGTGGAACGCAATGCGTCCGCACTGACCATCAAGTCCTACGCTGATGACCTGTTGCACGTGATTGAGTTCCTGCAGGAACACACCGGGCAGATCCCCTCGCTGACGCAGATTGACGTGGCGATCCTGCGTTCTTATGTAGCCTGGCTGCACGAATGCGGTTACGCCAGAACCACCGTCGCCAGACGACTTGCCTGTCTGCGCAGTTTTTTTCGCTACTGCAACCGCGAAGGCTGGATCGATACCAACCCGGCAAGACCGCTGCGGACACCGCGGGCCGGCCGCACGCTCCCGCATTTTCTGACCACAGAACAGATCGGCACGCTGCTTGAAGCACCTTCTCGAGACACGCCGCTGGGAATAAGAGACCGGGCAATCCTGGAAACAATGTACTCCGCTGGACTGCGTGTTTCCGAAGTGGTCGGTATCAATGTCGGTGACTGGGAACGTGACGCCGGTATCCTCCGAGTACTCGGTAAGGGACGAAAGGAACGCCTTGCCCCTGTGGGAAGCTTTGCCACGAATGCCATCGATGCCTGGATGAGAATCCGACAGCCCGATCCGAAAGCAAAGCCGGAACTGCAGAACGCCGTCTTTTTGAACAAGTTCGGCCGTCGCCTGACCACCCGGAGTATCGGCCGAATGCTGGAACTGCATATTCATACCGCCGGTCTGTCGCAGAAGACCAGCCCGCATACGTTGCGGCACTCGTTTGCGACGCACCTGCTGGACGGGGGGGCCGACCTTCGCAGTGTTCAGGAACTACTGGGACACAAGAGCCTGACAACCACTCAGATCTACACTCATGTCAGCACGCGGCGTCTGCGAGAAACCTACGAGAAATCACACCCGCATGCTGCATCCGGACGAGCAGGGTAGTGTTTTCACTCCTTTCGTGGATTCCTGATCACTCCGAATTAGTATTCGGCAGGATGCCGCTGAGTGCTACAATGCCGGGCACGGAAGGCCACTGCAAGTTACTCAGGATCGAACACGGATGTCTCTCCAGCCTTTTAGCGACCAGAATTCGCAGTTGCCCATCGAGCACGGCTCCCTGCTGCAGTTTTCAGAAGATCCCATCGCCTGCATGAAACGTCTGCGGCAGCGATTCGGTGATCTGGCTGTTCTTCGCGAACAACAGCAGAACCTTACCTTCGTATTTTCACCGGAACTGAACCGTCAGGTGCTGTCTGACAGCACCCTTTTTCAGTCTCAGTTCTTCGCAGTACGTGGCAATCGCAGGTCGGCTCAGCGCCGGGTTACCTCCGGATTGCTCAGTCAGAATGGCTCTGAACATCGCGATTCACGTCGCGCGCTCAAGGATGTCTTCTCGCTCCGAGCTCTGCCCGGCTATCACAGGGTGATCTGTGATCTCTCCACCCGGCTCACCGCGGCATGGGAAACGCAGTCTCAGGTCGATTTGAACTCTGAGATGGTTCAGTTCATGCTGCAGATGACCTCGGCAATCCTCTTCGGGGATGATGATGCAGAATTTGCAGAACACCTCGGAGAGCTGATCGACAAGTGGACTCACCACAACCACCGGGTCGGGATGGGAGCACTGGTGTCGGCCCCACGGTTTGCCCGCGAATATGAACACCTGCTCGAACAGGCTGAACACCTTGATGAGTCGATTCGGGATCTGTTTCATCGGCATCGAGGCCGTCCCGGCACCAATACTAACGTACTGAGCCTGCTGCTGAATGCCTCTGGTGATCAGCAGTCACTGTCTGATGATGCACTGATCGGCCACGCTACTCTGCTGTTTGCAGCGGCCCACCTGACTACGGCTCACACGTTCAGCTGGACACTGTTTCTGCTGGCCCAGCACCCGGAAATCATGAGTGCAGTGAAGGATGAACTGCAACGCAGCGTCGCAGGAGATGTGCCGTCGCTTGAAGAGCTCAATCAGGTTCCGGTGCTGGATGCTGTCATCCGTGAAAGTATGCGTGTTCTTCCGGCTTCTTCGTATTCGCAGCGGGTCACTTCAGCAGCTGCTCAACTGGGCTGCCTGCATCTGCCCCCCGGCTCTCCTGTGATTTTCAGCCAGTACATCACACATCACCGCAGCGACCTGTTTCCTGATCCGGATCGCTTCCACCCCGATCGCTGGCGGAGCATTTCGCCGTCACCGTACGCCTACCTGCCGTTCGGTGCCGGACCAAGAATGTGCATTGGCGCTCCTCTGGCGATGACGGAGATCCGTACTGCGTTGATCATCATGCTGAAAAAATTCAGCTTTGCCATTGAGGAAAACGCCACTGTCAACGGTCGGGTCATCTCCACGATGCTTGGCCCAACCAGCTCCATCCCGGCGAAGTTGCTGCCACCGGATGAGGTCGCAGACACGGTTCCCGTACAGGGATCCATCCACTCGCTGCTGAGCCTGCCGGCCGCGGCATACCCGAAATCCACAACGGCTCGCAGAGCAGCCTGATCTGCAGTTGCCTTTCACAGGCTGCGAATCGCAGATTCCCTCCGCACTCCTGTCTGCCTCACAGGACTGCCGGCCTCTCCCCATCTGCAATAACCGACCGTATCAGTCCGTTTCCCCGCCAAGCTGCACCAGCTGAATCTGCTTCGCCGAATCACCGTCAGCCACATCGCTGTGGCAACTGGCCTTTCCGGCGGCAGCATCCATGCTGCGTCGTGTCTTGCTGGCGAGCCGATGAATCTCATCGGGAGACAGCACCCCGCGCTTCTCGAGAATCTCACGCTGCTCCTCCGAAAGAGCCTCAGACACTCGTGCCTTATCCCACTGGTATTCCTCTGTCTTCCCGCTGGCAAACAGCTGGATCTCCTTGCTGATTCTCACGCTGCACCAGTCGTGTCCGCACATCGCACAGAAGTCGGTATCGACGTCCAGATCCTCGTCGTGATACGCGCGAGCAGTATCGGGGTCAAAGCTAAGATCAAAGTGCTTCTGCCAGTTCAGGGCCGCACGCGCCTGAGTAAGTTCGTCATCGCGATCTCTTGTTCCCGGAATCCCGAGGGCAACGTCGGCAGCGTGAGCAGCAATCTTGTAGGCCACACATCCCTGTTTCACATCATCCTTCTTCGGCAGTCCCAGGTGTTCCTTCGGTGTCACATAGCAGAGCATGCTTGCCCCGTGCCATGCCGCGTTTGTGGCGCCTATGCAGCTGGTGATGTGGTCATAGCCCGGAAAGATATCGGTTACAAGTGGTCCCAGGACGTAAAAAGGTGCTCCATGACACAGCGTTCGCTGCAGCTTCATATTGAACTCGATCTGGTCCAGCGGCACGTGGCCCGGTCCTTCAATCATCACCTGTACACCCTGCCGCCAGGCACGTTCGGTAAGTTCCCCCAGAGTTGAAAGTTCAGCCAGTTGTGCGAGGTCCGTAGCGTCAGCAAGCCCTCCCGGACGCAGTCCATCACCTATGGAAAACGTAACATCATGCTGCCGCATGACAGCGCAGATTCTTTCCCATTCGGTGAACATCAGGTTCTGGCGATCATGATGGATCATCCACTTCGCCAGCAGCGAACCGCCGCGGCTGACAATTCCAATCAGCCGATCC
>JALRDR010000681.1 GCA_023262145.1 Planctomycetaceae bacterium
GCCGTCTACAGTAAGTACCAGAAACAGGGGTTTGAGATCATTGGTGTCAACATGGACCGTGATCCGGCCGAAGCAGTGAAATTGATCAACTCCAGTACGGTACGCTGGCCAAGTGTGCGAGAACCGGCAGCAGAACAGGGTGACAACCCTGGTGACTTTGGGTTTGGAATCGTGGCATTGCCCACGATGCTGCTGATCGATCGAGCAGGACTGGCCGCTGGAGGAATTACTCCCGTTGAACTGGATGCCGGTGTGAGTGCTTTGCTGGAGGGCAAACCCCTGGAAAGTATTCGACAGCAGCCAGCGGAATCAGAAAGTTCCGGATCCTGAACTCAGACAGGCAGAAAAAAAAGCCCGATGCTGCGGACATCGGGCTGTAGTCGTTGAGAATCCAGATTGCTCGGAGTGATCAGCCAGTGACCTGTTCGTCGGTTTCCGGCACTGCATCGCTGCTGGGATCAAACCACTCGTCCTTGAACTCGATGCGTTTCTTATGCTTCATGGCCAGATTTGCGGTCAGTGCCATGATGGCGTCGGCCATCGCTACTGTGCCGTTGCAGCGCAATTCGGAATTAGGACGTCCATTTCGCACGCAGTAGCAGAAATGCTCCATTTCCTCGCGATATCCACGACTGATCTTGTCACCCACGGCTCCCTTCGCGAGAGCGCTCCCGGCAGATGCAGCAGAAGTATTGTAGGAATCCAGCACCGGACCACCACCAGCAACGCTGTCAATGACATGCAGACGCTGCTCCAGTCCACCGCCACTACCAGGACTCTCCTCCTTGTAGAGCAGGGCTTCCTTTTCTTCCTTCATGATCAGTGTTCCACGACTGCCAAAGACCGTTTCACCGTAGAACTCCAGACGGTTGGTATTGATTGACGAGTACGTCACGATCGCGATGTCATCCTGATCCTTCTCGTAACTGCGTCCGGGAAACTCCAGTGTGACGTAAATGTGATCGTCGATGTCACGGTCATCAGCCCAGTTTTCTTCCGGACCGACTCCCTCAACGCCATAGAAGTTTCGTCCACCGTACCCCTGCACAGCCACTGGGTGCACCTTGCCCAGAAAGATGCTGGCCGCATCCATCTGATGACTACCCAGTTCTGCCATCAGACCGCCACCGGTCTTATTGTAAAGACGCCAGTCGACCAGTTGACGCGCACTGTCGTACCCCAGTTCCTTCAGGTAGCCATCCTTCTCCAGCTTTGTCAGATGCGCCTCATCCTTGCGGGACTCTGCACTACGGCCCCATTTCTTCCAGCTGTCACGCCCAGGGAAGCTGTTGTTGCGATGCCACTGAGCACGGATGAATTTGATGTCGCCGAGCAGACTTTGCTGAATGAGCGAATTGGCATTGTCATACAGAACGCTGTAGTGTCGCTGATGTCCGACGGCAAGCAGCAGACCTTTTTCTGCAGCTTTGCGAATCATCTGCTTGCACTCGGTAATGTTGTGCGCCATCAGCTTTTCGGTGAGCACATGCAGGCCGGCTTCGAGGCACTCCAGCGCAATCGGAGCGTGCTGGCTGAGCGGAACGGCGATGACGACCATTTCGAGGCCGAGTGATTCGGCGTCCTGCAGCAGTTCCCGATGACTTGGATAAACCTTCACCTCGCTGGCGCGGGCCTGTCCAAGCTTCTTGTTGAGCCCGATTCGCGCCTCCGGATGGCTGCCAGTGAATGATCGTTCAATGTTCGCCGGTCGGGGGTCGGCAATCGCGACCAGTTCCATGTAGTCCGCGGGATGCTCTGTCATCAGCACATTGGCTTCGTCGCCACAGCCGATGAACGCAGCACGCACCGGCTTTCCGTTCAACTTCTCGTAGTTGAAGTAGAGCGCCCCGAGTCCAACGCCACCAGCAGCAGCAGTCTTGAGCATGCTGCGGCGTGTGACTCCAACCGCCTCATTGAAATTGTCCTTACCAAGCTCGGTCTGTTCCGGCGTGATGTCCATTGATCAACTCTCCAGCTAACTCATTCTGTCACATATGACAGCAATAAAACCCAGTAAAGATTCGTCCCGGCAGACGTCCCCGGAACTTCCCGGAAGGACGCTCCGTTTACAAGATATCCCGGACCTCAGGCGTTTCGCCCTCAGCCGGCGACTTTCGCTTTTCTGCGACGCAGAATTGTCTGCAGAAAGGAATCAAGTCCGAACCAGACACCTGTCGGAATCGTGGCCAGTGCGATCAGCGCCATGACTTCAATCAGATTCTTATTCACAATGAAACTGTGCTCCGGTCCCGGAATCTCAGGCAATCCGGGAAGTGGTGGCATCGCCATGTAGAAACCAAAGATCATACCTGCCGCGCCCAGTGCTGCCAGACGGGAAAATAATCCCAGAACCAGCAACAGGCCGAGTCCTGTCAGTCCGCCGATCGTGAGCATGTCCACAATTCGCAGCGTCGTCCACTCCTGCGGCAGCGGGCCAGCCGCCAGAAATACATCGTAAGGAATGCGTTTCTGCGCCTGTTCCTGTAATTCACTTTCCAGAGCAATGATCGGACCTGCCAGCTCTGCACCCTTTTCACGAGTCTCTGTCTGGGTGCGTTGCAGGTGTTCAAACTCGTACGACAACGAAGCTGAGAATGTCTTGTCTTCAAGTCGCTCAGTCATGTTGCGGTAAAGGCTCAACTCATCGATCCGACCGTCGATCGTTCCTGCGTTCTCTGGATTACCCTGCAGGTGAGCTCGCAGTCGCTCCTTCAGCGAAAGTCGAGAAGCGCGACTGAATGCCATTTCCAGAGCCGCACGATAGGCGTCATACTCTGCCCCCTCGCGATCAGCCACCTGGTCCAGCAATCGCTCCTTTTCACCGCTGAGCATGTGCTGCTGACCGTCAATTCGGAGCTGTTTTGATGCTGTATCGTAGCTGATGACGCTCTGCAGTCGCGCCGCAGCGAAGTCCACACCATCCGGAAGTTTCTCAAGCGACGCAGCAAAGGCTGCAGGGCCGTTCAGCAGACCCGAAAGATAACGATCAATCCCGTCAACCCTCGAATAGTGCGCTGCAAAACGTGCTGCCCACGTATCCCAACGCCGTTCGACCCGCTCTACCGACAACCAGTCTTCGTTGTCGACATTGCCGGCAAGCTGGCGGAAGAATGGTCGCATCGGCCCCATTGAATTGGTGAGGTAACCTGCTGCAGACCACGGTGCCGGAGAATCCAGAGAATTGATTTTCCAGAGTCCCTCATACAGCAACTGCCATCCGATTCCGACGCGTAATACGACCAGAAACAGCACAGCGAGAGAAGAATATGATTTCGCTTGAGCCACTGAATGAATGCTCCTGTCAAACCGGCTCACACCGGCTGAAATTCAAATTCCCGGCAGAACAAAACTCTCTGCAGAACAAACTACGCTCACAGATCGGCGCGGTACCTGATCCGAACGCCCCGTATAATCCACCACTTGTGAATCGCCACCCCCGGTCAGACGTGCAGACCGCACGTCGATGTCACTCCCACAAGCAACCTTGTGATCCGCGCTGCTCTTACCGGATGATACGTCAGAGTTGCCATGACTGCTGCTGCCGATCTGGTTCTGCATCAGAAAACCCACGTTCACTCAGTCCTGAGACAAAGAAACGTGCTTTTGATACGGAATTGACCCGCAGAACCAGCCCGATTGCACGTTGATCGACCAGCGCGGAATGCAACGATCTGTGACCACAGTACAACACTGCAGTTTATCACAACTGCAATACAACATTCAGTGATTGAATGC
>JALRDR010000693.1 GCA_023262145.1 Planctomycetaceae bacterium
CGTCTGCTGTTCAATACGAAACTCAAACTTGCCAAATTGTACCTCAATGATGAATCCAACGCCAAAAATAAGGAATTCGAGCAGTTACTTGTTGTTATGAAACAATCATGTTCACGACCAGATGGTAGTGATGATCCCAGCCACCCATCGTCACTTCCACAAATCGCACGCCCGATTCAATCAGTCGTCGAGCAAGCAGGCACTGGCGACCAAACTGATCCGGCCCGACCGCACCACCACGTCCACTACCGCCTGCGGCAATCCTGCCGGCACCGCCACCAGACTGCGAATCATTGATCCCGTACATTCGCCGCGTTGCCGGCGACTCGCCGGAAATATCGAACAACTGAGGCATTTCATTCTGCATCCGAAATGCCAGTTCATAGGAATCCATAAGTCCTTCGATCTCCGAATTGCCACCAAGGGCTTCGGCCGTGCCGCGATTGAGCGCCTGAGTCAGATCCAGCTGGGCTCGCTGAGCAGCCCCTGAGCGTCGACGATTGCTCAGATTCTCAATTCCACGCCCGGCAGCCAGCCCCTGCGGACTGATCCTTGTTCCCTGATACTGTGCTGGAAGAAACGACGAACCGTAATTGGCAGCACCGCCATTATTTCGCGGTGGATTGATCGTCACGAATCCCGGCAGATTTTCGTTGTCTGTCCCCAGCCCATACAGCACCCATGCACCCAGAGAAGGTCGAGGAAACTGAAACAGCCCGCAATGCAGCTGCAGACTGGCCTGCGAATGAGCCGGCAGTGTGGTGTGCATTCCCTGCAGCAGACACAAACGGTCCGCATGTGACTGAGCCACCTTTGAAAACAACTCGCTCGCCCACATGCCGCTTTCGCCATACTGCTGAAACGAGAAGGGAGATTTCAGCAGCGTGCCGCGACGACCACCAGCTGGAATTCCGGGAGCCGGTCGACCATCGTCGGAAATCAACTGCGGCTTGTAGTCGAAGGTATCCAGATGACTGGGACCACCCGCCATGCACAGAAAGATCACCCGCTTTGCCCGAGCAGGGAAATGAGTTCGTTCGGGGATGGCGGTCTCCGGGGCAGTTCCGACAGTCGCATTGTCAGCAGAGGTATTCCGCTGTGCAGTCATGGCTGCCCACGAAAGTAACCCAAACCGAGACAGCGAGGTGGTGAACAGATTGCGTCGAGTTGTATTCATCGGCTGGTGACTCATCTGCGAAACTGAAATTCAGCACTGCTCAGCAGCGCCTGACATAATGCACTCCAGCGATCCAGTTCCGGGGCGGAACGGAAGCGTGACGCAAATCCTGCTGGAGTATTCCTGTAGGACTGCAGAAACTCTGCGGCCGCCTGCTGCTCCGTCGGATCGGGCAGATCTCCAGTGATCCGAACAAACGCTGCCTGCACCCTGTCGTCAGGATCTTCCAGCTGCAGCAGGGATTCCGCGAGAGCATCTGAGACACGCAGCAGGAATTCACTATTGAGCAGATACAGACCCTGAGCAGGCACCGTTGTCGGCTGTCTTACTGCCGTGACCAGCGAAGGATCTGCCGCATCAAACAGAGCCATCGACTCCGGCAGATTGTCGCGAATCACAGGCAGATAAATCGATCGATGATTGTCGCCGGAGTCGTTCACCAGTCGTGCTACCGGCAGACCACCGAACCGGTCAACCGGTCCTTCGCCGCGTTCCGCCACGATGGATCCCAGCGGACGATCTGCGTCCAGGAGACCGCTCACCGCCAGCATCGCATCTCGCAGACTTTCAGCATCCAGACGCCGCGGAGTCATTCGCCAACAGAGCTTATTATCCGGATCAGCTTCAAAAGCTTCCTGCTGCATCGTTGCCGAAAGTCGGTAGACACGGCTCGTTACGATACTGCGAATGAGCTGCTTGATGCTCCAGTGCTGATCAACGAACTGAAGTGCCAGATGATCCAGAAGTTCCGGATGCGTCGGCTGCTGACCGGCGAGGCCGAAATCATCTGCCGTCGGTACAAGTCCGCGACCGAACAACTGCAGCCAGACTCGATTCACCATGACACGAGCTGTAAGCGGATTCTCAGACGAAGCAATCCAGTCCGCCAGTTCCAGCCGACCGCTGCTACCGCGAGCAATCGGTGAACACTGATCGGCGAACAGCTCCGGGATTCCGCGGGCCACGGTCTGATCCTGCGGTGACTCCGGTTCACCTCGAGCAAAGACGGGGCTGTCGGCAATTGTGCGACTGCCATTACTGGAAAAGCGATTCGCTCCCTGGCCGAAGCTTCCGTTTCCGAATCGTCG
>JALRDR010000695.1 GCA_023262145.1 Planctomycetaceae bacterium
GTGAAGCTCACGCCAGGCGGCAACACAAACTCGCCGCTATCGATCTTTTCCTGCAGCAACCGCTGTCAGTCCTCGACCACGTTAACTTCCGCTTTGCCGGCCTTCATGTCGAACAGCACGTATCCCAGCAGAAAGGTGTCCTCACTCTTGATGACTTGCGGTCCGCGCACGTAGCGGATGGTCGCGACCTGAGAAAGTGGAATGTGCGAACCGTCCTTCGCCGGGACCAGGATCTTTTCGATGGTCTCGATTTCATTGCGCAGTTCACGGAGATATCGGACACGGACTGGAAACCGCTCACGTCCTTCGACCGACGTCGTGACGCGGCGTCCACCAATGGCGACTTCAATCACGTCCTGCACTTCCCGAATTGTCAGGCCGTAGCGGGCGATCTTTTTGCGGTCGAAATCGATCTCCAGATACGGCTTACCGACGATGCGATCCGCGATTACTGCGGACGCCTCGACACTGGGGACCTCTTTCAGGAACCGTTCGATGTCGAGAGCCACACGCTCGATGGTTTCCAGATCCGGACCTTTGACTTTCACTCCCATGGGAGCCCGCATACCGCTTTGCAGCATCACAATCCGGGCCGCAATCGGCTGCAACTTCGGGGCGGAAGTCGTTCCGGGAACCTGGCCAGATTCCGTGATCTCGTGCCAGATATCGTCGGGCGTCACGATCCCCGCCCAGGCTTTGCGACCGGGATTAAGTGCCGGGTCAAGCGGGCGTCGCCACTGACGAAAAGGAGCACCGCTGGGATCAGGAATCAGGCGGCCAGCGTCATCCCGAGCGAATTTTCCAGCGACTTTGTAGGGCTGACCATCTTCAGCAGACAGCAGGTTTCCGTCCCTGTCCTGGAACCACTCCGAATCGGCTTCCTCGAATTGGTATTTGATGCGATGACCATTGTCATCCACGATGTATTCGGACTTGTAGTTGATGACGGTCTCGATCATGGAAATCGGAGCCGGGTCGAGGGGACTTTGCACGCGACCAATTTTGCCAACCGCCAGCTCGACTTCCGGGATGGCGTTGATCCTTTGGTTCTGCAACTGCAGGACGTCGAGAGCTTCGCCAATTGAAGCGTGCGGCATCGTGGTCGGCATGTACAGGTATGAGCCTTCATCCAGCGGCGGCATGAACTCCTTGCCGAACCCTTTCCAGGTGGTGGCCAGCGTCCACTTCATCTGCGTTCCGAGACTCGCATGCTGCAATTCTTCCCAGGGCCGACCGCGCAGGCCTCCCAGTTCGTACTTAAGTTGCTCAAAGGCAGAAAGGGCTTCGACCTCCGATTCTGAAAGCGACTGGGCATCGTACTCAGCCGGGATTCTGCCAAACACAAACCGGGGACCCAGCCAGACACCGAAGCCAAGCAACAGGATGCAGGCCGGCAGCATGAGAAACAGCCATTTGTGATTGAGGCACCACCAGAGAATCGGACGGTACAGATATTTCTGAAAGAACTGAAAGAAAAGAAGTAAGCCACCAATGAGCAATCCGACAAAGGCA
>JALRDR010000719.1 GCA_023262145.1 Planctomycetaceae bacterium
GTAAACTTGTCGAATTGTCGTTGTCGCTGTGCAGGAATGTGTACAAAGGGTGGTGTTTTGACAGCGTCTGTGGAGTGACGAATGTAGCGAGCTGAACGATCATTATGGTTACTGGAATCAGAAGTCCGGTTGCCTGCATCAGCAGAAGGTGGATGCAGGAGACGCGGCGGGGAATTCTTCGTCGCAGGTTACAGATGCAATGCGACCGAGGATTGCTGCCGGCTGAGGGTCGCAGCGAACGAAGAATCAGCGACCTGGCAGGACTGCCGCCACCAGTCAGGTTCCGGAGCAGCTCCGGGCTGTGGCAGAGCGACAGGCAAAGACAACTTCTGCCGGGCCCCCTCGACGCACTTACAGGTGCGGGATTTCTGCGGCGTTGCAGGTTGTGGTGCTCGGGTCCGGCTATTGTTCCCGGCGGGTGTGCGGAACGCAGCCCGGCGTTACTGGCGGCGTATTCCATCCCGATGGCGACTTGTTGTCATTCTGCGGCGGGCGAAGCTGGACGTCTGCGGAGCAGATCATGAAACCGATGACGTGAGTATTCGCGCGTCTGATAGTCACGCAGCCAGCGTTGGTATTTCGGCGATTCATTTTGCGGCGCAGCCGGATCGCCGGGATACGACTTCATGGTACGAACTGGGTAAGGTTCAGACGACTGTCCATAGACTGTGCCCAGATTTGCGTCCTTGTCCCAGCCGGTGTTGTACAGGATGAAGTCCCGCACCCAGCCTTCCGGAATTTCTGCTTCAGGTACTGCAAATTCCACTGTGAGTTCGTCGCCGGGGCCCATGACGACCAGCAGGTCGTCGGATTCTGTCAGCAGCTCTGTAGTTTCACCGTATCGTGTAAAGCGACCGCCCATTTCATTCCAGCGGGGCTGCGTATCGACGTTTGAGTAGTCATAACTTTCCGGTGCCCTGCCCTGACGAAATACGGACTGATCGGAATAAATCCGTTCCGAAAAGCCGCGGTAATGCAGATCACCCTGAAGCAGCTCGCACGCGTACTCCCGCACTTCTGCCGGCTGTTCATTGGCAATGAGAAAGGCTGCATCCCAGTAGAGTTCCATGCTGGACCGAATACGGAAACGTGTCTGCTGAGGAGAGATCACATCGCCCAGTTCAATGACCATGGCCTTGGTCTTGCCGCTGGGGAAGCCAAGGAACGGGCGCACTGTCGTCCATGTCCCGTCGTCGGAAGGAACTTCCAGTGCAGGAGCCGCTGGTGCCGGCAGCCGGGGATTCTGCAGCAGCTGCTGATTGATTGAGGTGTCGGTGGGGAAGACCCAGCCGATGAGTACCAACCGCGGGTCCAGCAGCTTGCCATCCGGCCCGGGTTCCAGTGCACCGAAGTCAAACTCAATGGTCCATTCGTCCGTCAGGCCCTGGACAATGCGGCCATGAAATGCCTGGACATAGTCCTGGTCCTGAGCCAGCAGACCAGGCAGCAGGTCCCTTCCGGCTCCGTCGACGGCCTGCAGCGGCAGGCGGCGATTTCTGACAGTGTGGATTCGTGGGGCCGCCATTTGCGGGGAGCCAACTTTTTCGTTGCTGAAGATGCTCACATCAGCAGGATGATCGACGGCAGTGAGTCGCACTTCGTCGAAGTAAGCCGCTTCCCAGAGTTCCTCCGTCAGTTGCAGACGATAGCGATTTCCATCCGGTTGCAGCATCCGCCCCGGGATGTGCAGGTATTCCCACTCCCGCGTGGGGGCGAAGTCGCCATTGGCCTGAATCAGCCCGATCGGAGCAGCCCACAGGCAGTCACTGAAGAATTCAAAGCGTTCCCCATTCCATGTATAGATATAGGGACAGGAGCCGATCAGGATCTGAGGCTGCAGGACAGTAATTCGGGACTGCAGCAGGTCGTCCTGAGTAATGTTCTGTGGAATACCATCCGTCCAGATGATACGAATTGAATCCAGTTGCTTTGTCGCCCCCAGTCCGATGTGCATTCTGGGGGCGTCAATGACATGGCCCTGCCATGACTGTCCGGCACGGACTTCCAGAACTGCCCCGGTGGCATGCATGTTCACACGATTGGACTGAAACTGCGGATCCTCGCCAATGGCTCGGGGAACCACCTCGATCCACTGGTTGGAGTCTCCCCCTTCGTTGATCAGTTCAGCGAGTGAACCCTCAGTGGTCACCAGCAACAGATCGAGGTCGCCGTCCTGATCCAGATCAGCGGGTGTGACGTGCTGACATTTTTGCGGAGCAGGCAGCAGGTCAGCCAGCTGACCGAGAGCAAATGTTCCCTCGGGCTGGCCGCGGTGGATCAGCAGTCTGCCGTCGCTGATTTCGAGGATGTCCTGAAATCCGTCGTTGTCGAGATCAGCGCGGCGGATCTGGCTGACGGCGGCTGCAGTCAGCTGTTGCGCCCGAATGGACTCAGGCCGCTCTGGTGCCTGTGGCAGGGCCACCCCGCTGCCCGCGGACCCACCCAGTAACAGATCCCAGCGACCATCGCGGTTGAATTCCGAGATCTGCAGAGTTTGCGGGGTACCGATCTGGTCAGCGACACTGGCACCATCGAGCCAGCGGAAGCGGAAGTGCAGGATGTTCTGCAGCCAGCCGATGCGGCCGTCCTCGCGCAGTCCGATGATGTCCATGGCCATGTCACGGTTCCAGTCCACTGCTCGCACACTGTTGAGTGGTCCGTCCGGTCCGCTGATTTCTGCGGCTGCAGTTTCAAATGTGGTGCCATCAAGATTCTTCCAGATGGTCATGCCGGAGGATGTGGCAAAGACAAGGTCCAGATCACCATCAGCTTCGAGGTCGGCGGCTACAGCGTGACGCACACCGGTTACTGTCGCCGATGGTTCGGCGGGCACGAAGGTACGTTTGCCATCAGCATCTGCAGTATTCAGCAGCAATGACGCCCCGCTTTCACTCCACAGCACGAGATCGAGATCGGAATCGAACCAGCGCTGCTGACCGGCCAGTTCCGGGAGGACACGTCGATCTCCGTCGGGAGTGCGAAGTCGGATCGCCGCTTTGACGTCAGCCAGCCGCGCTCGGTCGAAATCCCGGTCGAAGTCATCGAGCAGAAAGCCACTGGCGGCCGGAAGATCTGCCGGTGTTTCCGCCATCAGTTCCCAGGCTGTACCATCGGCAGTCCGCTGCCAGACCACGACACGGCCTTCCTGCAGCAGGATCAGATCGTCCTGGCCGTCCAGGTTCATGTCGGCCGTTTCGATCTGTGATACGCCGCTGACGTGCGGCAGTGTTGAGCTTTCCGGACTGACAAAGGCTGTGAGCACCGTGGGGATGACAGGTACCTGCAGTTCCCGTCGCTGAGCTTCGCTGAGGTTCAACGCACCGATCAGATCCGTCTGGATATATTCGAGCAGATTCAGATCGATTCTTCGCATGTCGATCTGCTGTACGAGTTCTCGGGTGAGCAGGTTCCTGGTGATCATGGCAGGCGCGACGATGGCCGACAGGTCTCCCTGCTGATCGGCAAGTGCCTTCTCAATGATTTCGGTGATATTGACCCGGCTTTGCCGAATGAATGATTCATTGAGCGGGGCGATCTGCTGTGCGGTGCGCTGCAGAGTTTCGCGAATGCCGGCTGCGGCCACGATGCGTTGTGGATCCTTTGATGTGAGTGCGAGCGCCTGTTCCTCAAGGAGTCGGCTGAGCACGTGCAGATTGTCCGGAGCCAGTTCTGCGGTCTGCTGCAGCTTTTCCAGCAGCATCACACTCTCGGAGTATTCCCGGTTGGCATCGAGTGCAGAAACCAGAGCGAACCACATTTCCGGTCGATTGCCGGAGAGTTCAATGGCCTGTTCGAAAAACTGAATGGCCTGTTCCATGCGTGGGCGATTCGGACCATCTTCGAAGGCGGCCAGTTTGCCCTGCAGCAATGCGGCGACAGATTCGGCAGCGGCAGAGATGTCGGCCGCCGCGCGACGAAATGCGATGGTGGCTTCCTGAGCCCGAGTGATGGCCGCCTGCCACGCCGCCAGATCCGTGGTCTCGTTGTAAGGTGATTTACGATCAATCAGAGAGAGTACCCGCGAGACGGCAAGATTTCCGGTGGCGACTGGATCGTTGGGTAGCAGGGCTGCGACCTGCAGCAGGGCCTGGTCAGCCTCTGCCCACTGTTTGTTCTCAATGAACGCAATCCCGCGATTATGTGCAGTGATCGCCTGCTGCAGCTGCTCGGTGGTGAGCGCAGGGGGGGCAGCACCACCGTCACCGCCGGGCTGATCCCCGCTGCGGCAGCCGACAACAGTCATCAGGGTGAAGCAGAGCAACAGCAAAAGAAAGGGCCAAAAAGACCGAGGCCGAACGGACATTTCTGATCGTTCCTGGTAGATCACGATGGAGATGAGTTACTGCCTGCGATGCGCAGGATCAATAGTCCGAAGTCTATCAGCAGAGGCGGAATTCGGCCAACGCTGCAGACAACCAGAGCGGATGGTCGGCAACCGGGGCAGCAATCGTAAATCTGGATGGAAGCGTCCGGAAGTGACAACAGCGGTTTCAGGAGCTAGACTTGGAAGGAATCCAGTGTGCCTCAGGAATCGTAGCGGCTGTCGAGTTCGTTCCAGTTCGACAATTACTCCGTGATTCAGCTCCGATTCCATGTCCAGAAGAAAAAGGAGCGATTCGTGTCCTCACCACAGGCGGCCCCAAAAGGCCCAAAGGTATCACCAGCGCGAACGATTGTGTCGTTGATTGTGCTGGCAGTTGTCGGCAGCGTCTGCATCATTGAATTGCGAGCTGCTCTGGGGCAGTACATGAGTGGCAAGGCACTGCTCGCAAGGCAGAGCAGTGACGGAGTGGATGGAGCGGGTACGTTTCAGGATCTGTCTCTCGCCGATGCTCAGGCGATGATGACGATGTTTCCATCCATGGAGGTCATGAAGCAGGATGAGGGGGAAACAGTCTTCCGCTATTCATGGACCAGCCTGCTGCGGGGCCTGATTGGTGAAGAAGAGCCACAGATTTATCTGGTCGGCACCTCCGGTGACAGTCCGATGGCGGTGACCTTTTTCACGGATCCGACGGATTTTGCCGCGATGCAGCCTGTTTCTGCGGGTGGAAATATTGATCCCGCCGGTGGTCCCGGCGGAATGATGCCAGGTGGCGGTGGTGCTCCTCCGTCGATGCGCCCGCCCGGAGATGAGGGCGAAGGCGGCTTTGGTGGTCGCGGTGGCTTCGGTGGTCCACCGGGTGAGGGCGGCGGACCGGGCGGCGGTTTTGGTGGTCGTGGTGCAGGCGGACGGGGTGGCTTCGGTGGTCCTCCGGGTGAAGGCGGTCCAGGCGGCGGTGGTCCTGGCGGCGGTGGTCGTCGTCGAGGTGAACGGCCGGAAATGGAAGAAGAAGGCGAACAGCCGGCAGCGGCAGATGATGCTGAAGCGTCCGCGGAAGGTGCTGCCTCTGAGGAAAAAGCTGCGGAGGCTCCCGCTGCTGAAGGAGATGCTGCTGATGAAAGCGCCTCTGAGTCTCCGGCCGCAGAATCTGATGCTGCAACCGAAGCTGGTGAGAAAGATCAACCGGCGGCGGAAGGTGAGAATTCCTGATTCCGCGTGGAATGCAGATGAACTACGCTGCGGGACCCGCTGGATGGCCGACCATTCAGCGGGTCCTTTGTATTTCCTGTCATGTCGATCACGGTGAATTATGCTGCTTCATCATGTCATTCAGAGACTGGTTTCTCACCCGCTGAAACAGGTTCGTGAGGAGGTCTTCCGGCAGCTTTCCGCCGCCGGGCTGAATGTCCCGAGGGGCGAAGTTGCTTTGACTGTCGGCAGTCGTGGAATTGCCTCATTGCCAATCATTATCAGAGCCTGTGGCGACTGGCTGAAGGAACACGGGGCAAGTCCGTTTCTGGTGCCCTGCATGGGATCCCATAACGGAGCGACAGGTCCCGGGCAACAGGCGATGATCGAGTCGCTGGGGATC
>JALRDR010000831.1 GCA_023262145.1 Planctomycetaceae bacterium
ACCAGCATTCGCGATCAGGTTCATATTCAGCCGATTCAGCCACTGCTGGCCGAAACGGTCGTCGCTGACAATGAACAGAAGTGGTACGAATTCACGGTCTGGCTCGATCAGGGATTCGTGCCCAGATTCACTTTTGAAAACGGACAGCACGATGTTCGCAATGCCTACGCGCGAGTGTTTCGCGAGCACAGGGAAACCATTCCCGCAGAACTCCGCGATTCGCGTGGAATCGTCGCCATGCGCAACTCCGTAATCGCCACTGGTTTTCTGCCGCAGATACGCATCTATGAAATTGAGATCTCTGGTCCGCTCCCGCATGAGAACTCGGAGCAGGACCAGCAGCAACGAGTGACTGAAGCAAACCTTGCCCCGGACAGCTTCCCCGCCTATCTCACCCGATTCCTCCGCAGAGCGTGGCGACGGCCCGTCTCTGCAGTCGATTCCGTGGCACTGCTGCAACTTTACGAACAGCAGCGAGAGCAGGGGACAGACGACCTGACGGCTGCCCGCAACACCTTGAAAGCCGCACTCTGCTCACCCGAGTTTCTCTACTTCAAACCTCCGGCGAAAGCCGACGAACATCTGCTGACTGCCCATGGACTGGCAGAACGCCTGGCGTATTTCCTTACGTCAGCACCACCTGACGAAACACTTTCCGTTCTGGCCGACAGCGAAGAGATTCTTGCTCCACAGACTCTGGCAGAGCAAACACGGCGGCTGTTGCTGTCACCTGCCAGCGAACGATTTGTCGCAGATTTTCTGGACAGCTGGCTGAATCTGCGGGAACTGGGAAGTATGCCTCCCGATTCACGAAACTTTCGCGATTACTACAGTCTCGGCCTGCAGGATGAGATGAAACGCGAAACTGTGCTGTTCCTGCAACAGCTGATCCGGGACAACGCGGAAGTCACGCAGATCCTGACTGCTGAACACACATTTGTGAATCGCGATCTGGCAAAGCTTTACGGTCTCTCTGATCAGGTCCCAGCCGATGCTGCTGCAGAATTTCATCGAGTGACACTGCCCGATGCTGATCGCAGGGGCCTGCTTGGGCACGCTTCCGTGCTCACGGTCTCCGCCAACGGAATTGAGACATCTCCGGTCGTCCGTGGCGTCTGGGTTCTTGAACGAATCCTCGGATTCAAGGCACCACCGCCACCGGATGATGTGCCCCCCATCGATCCGGACGTCCGTGGCGCCACATCGATTCGAACGCAGCTGGAACAGCACCGGAATAACGCAGCGTGTGCTCAGTGCCATCGCGTAATTGATCCGCTCGGGTTCGCACTGGAGGGCTTTGATCCGATCGGTCGCGCCCGCAGCTTCTACGATAACACACAGAAGATTCCGATTGATACGGCCGGCGAACTACCGGACAGCACAGCCTTCGCGGGAATCGCCGAACTGCGGGCTGTTCTCGCGGACCGCGAGCAGGTTTTCGTCCGTAACGTCTCGCTGCAACTGCTCACCTATGCACTCGGGCGGCATCCCCACCCACAGGACCAGGCAACGGTGACATCCCTGCTGAATCAGTACCGAGACAGACATGAAGACTATCGACTGCAGGATCTGATTCTGTCAATTACGTCAAGTGAGGCGTTTCGCAGCAGATAGAATGGTGCGATTGTTTCCTTTTCATGGCGTTCTCAGATCTGCTTCGTGTGAGGATTGCGAAGCTGCCTGAAGATGCAACACTGAACAACAGTGGCATCGCGACTACTGCACGACTTAATTCTGCAAACCACGTCAGTGCAGGCCAGGTCAGTACGTCACTGTTACGAATGATATCTACAGACCGCCCGCAGCACACACAGGAGAAATCCATGACCGACACATCAGTGCCATTTCCGGATCTGCCATCAGGTGCCGGTGCCATTGATGACAATGCACCCGCTGGAATGCTCATTACTGATTCCGGATTGAAGTACCGTATCCTTCGCGAAGGCAGCGGCGTTAAACCATCCGCCAGTCAAAAAGTCGAAGTCCATTACCATGGCTGGCTTCCAGGTGGCAAGGTGTTTGATAGTTCCTATCAACGCGGGCAAACGATCGCGTTCGGCCTGAATCAGGTCATTCGCGGCTGGACCGAAGGCATGCAGCTTGTGGGTGAAGGCGGAATGATTGAACTCGTAATCCCGCCCCAACTTGGCTACGGTGCTGCTGGTGCCGGCGGAGTAATCCCTGGAAATGCGACGCTGCATTTCCTCGTGGAACTCAAGGCCGTCAAATAAACGCAAATGCAGGCATGAACGACAGAGAAGCCGAGGCTGGTCTGCTCAACCAGCTCGGCTTTTTTGCTTTCTGCTCCCCCAGTAATCGACTACTACGCAGTGAACGACTGCATCCACCGAAACGCAGCGCGGTCCGGAAGACTGCAGAGAATTCATCCGGCGCTGCCGCAACTGCACTGTGCCCCTGCAAATCCTTCAAATCAGGCTGATTCGGTCGCTCACCTGATTCGCTCCTCCACCGCGGCTGGCACACGGCTTCCGGCACACGGGTATTCCAGAAGAATCACTTTCTATCTGTCCATCCGATGTCCTGCGAGCTCACGATAGGATCCATTGAACATGCGGTCTTCTCGCCCCTCACCAGCCTCAATCACAATCGCTGACCGATCGAGGACCTTGCGTTCGGCCACGTTGATCCCGTAGCAGCGTGTCTGACAGAGCCCGCACCCGACGCACAGTTCCGGCAGCAGAAATGGTGATAGAAATCCACTGCCCGGCACCGGATTGCCGAGTGCATCAATCTCCGTCCCCGTCTGCACGAACTCCAGAGCATTATATCCGGCCGCTGTGCACTCATCGACGCACAGCTGACATGCCTCCCGTCCGGCCAGCGGCAGGCATGTGTCCAGATTGAGTACTGCCAGCCCCATCCGGGCGTACCGTTTCTCCTCCAACGGCAACGCTCTGATGGCACCGGTCGGACAGACCTGTCCACACCCATTGCAGGAAGACGCACATCCGGCCCAGTCAGCGACGACCTGTGGCGTCCACAACGCGTTCAGCCCCTGCTCAAATCCCATTGGCTGCAGCACATCACTGGGGCACGCCTTGAAGCACTCTCCGCAGCGTATGCACATCTGCAGGAAGGAACTCTCCGGAACACTTCCCGGTGGCCGCACGGGCAGATTTTGCGCAGCCTGCGACGTCCCGCCGTTGATCGCCAAAGCACTCAGTACCCCACCCGCCAGCGCACTGCCAGTACCGACGGCAGCAGAGAAAAATCCGCGGCGGCCAAGTGCTGTCTCATGCGTCGGTGGATCGTTCGGAGTCTTCAGCTCCACAAAGTCCAGCCGCCCGGTGAAGTGGATTGAGTGGGTCGGGCAGACTCCGCCGCAGGACTGACAGAGCGTGCAATCAGCGGTTCGCGTTGTGAAATCGGGCTTGATCGCATCGAACGGACAGATCTCCACGCACTTGTTGCAGTGAATACAGGAGGAATCCACTTTTCGCTCGCTCAGACGAAACAGATTCGCCACCGAAAAAACAGCCCCACTTGGGCACACATACTTGCACCAGAATCGCGGTCGCAGCAGCCCCAGCCCCAGTACACCCATAAACAACAACACCGAGACGACATGACCACTATTCCATTCAGGAACCTGATGCCAGCCATTGGCAACTCCGTTCTGCACTGGTGCCACAGTAAACAACAGTCCCCGCGTGATCACAGGAATGGCTGAGACGTAGCCGCTGAGCAATACTCCGCAACACGCGGCAATCATGACTCCCAGGAGCAGATAGAAGCGGATGTGGACCCACCAGCCATCCGCGGCGACTCGAAACCGCTGCAGACGACGGCCCACTGCCCAGTCGAACAGGTCGATCGTGGTCCCCAGCGGGCAGAGGTAACCGCAGAATCCTCTCGGAATGAGCAGACAGACGGCCAGAATTCCCGCTGCAGCCGTCAGCGACCACACGAGGTCGCGTGAAGCCACCGCTGTTGAGAGACTGACGAGCGGATCAATGATCAGAAAGAACTCGGCCTCCATCTGCTCCCGCTGCTCGAGGTTTGTGGCATAGTGCCGGGGCCAGCTGCCCGGACCGGTTGACGACAGGTCCCAGGGACCGGCAGACACCGAAAGCTCATCAATCTGATCCGTCGACAGGGCAGAAAGATCCAGACTCAATGTGCCTTCACCAGCAGCAGCAACGCGAATTGCAGAGTCCCCATCGGAAGCGTCAGCCCCAGCCACATTTCCAGATCGCTCACCGTAGGTTCGCTGGCTGCTCACGTCCGTGACGAACACAGTGGATGTCTTACCGATCTCCGCAACTGCAGCCCCGTCTGCCGACTCTGCCAGCAAGCGAACAGTCGCCCGATCATAATCAAACTCGGCCGGAATCCAGCCGGAGGATGGCGCTGCGGGCTGAGCGGAATAGGGCCAGCAGACCCAGAAGAACAGCACCAAAAAGGTGATCAGACAGCAGCTCTGGATGCCGCGACGAACAGGGGCGGCCGCCCAGACAGGCCCCAGCCAGACAAGCATTCTGCGAGCCCAGCCACGCCGCATCCGATCATGGTCTGAGAACAGAAATCGCGGCAGCATACGAATGCCCAGCGCACGAATACGCCCCGGATAGCGACGACGGTTCCCCGGCCGATTGCTCCGCAGCGCAGGCAGAAACCAGTCAAGTCGCATCAGCTCACCTCAGCGTTGCACTCACATCGTAATCAGAAACCGGAATTCGCTCACTTGGCCCCCTGCAGCATCGCCTTCGCCGTCGCATTGATGATTGCCTCCGAGGTGATCGTCGCTCCTGTCGTCGCATCGATTCCGTTGACTGATTGCTTCCTCAGAATTCTGGCAGGTGTCTCGGCAATGGATGAATAGAACTGTTTTTCTCGGTGCTGTGTCACACGCACCGACTGCATTTTGCCACCCTGCAGGATCACCTCGACCTCCACGTCCGCCTCATAACCCGGACTGGCGGCCCGATAGGTTCCATCAGCGACCTGATCAGGTGACAGCTGCAAATGCTGGACCACTGCGATACTTGCCTCTGCCCGCCGTCGGTCTCGTTGCCGATGAGGTTTATCCGCATCCGATGCATCAATCGCAGCCTGACGCGCACGCCGATAAAACTCCTCAGCCTGCTCAAGCCGACCTGCCACACGGCAGGCATCGCCGGCATACAGTAGTGAGGTGGACGCCTGGCCCGTCTTTGCAAATTGCTCCCCGAGCCGCACCGCCTCATCGGTCTCTCCGGCATCCCCCAGGAGCTTGATCGCCGAATAAGGTCGAGCTGGCATATTGCGAACAATCTCCAGCGCTACGCTCTTTCCCCCAAGCTGAAGATAACAGTCTGCAAGACTGACTACGGCTTGTGGAAATTCGCTGCCGCGAGGGTCAAGTCCCGACTGCAGAAACCACCACGCCGCCCGCGCATAATCCTGATGCAGATTGTGATACATGCCACCCAGAGTCCGCATGGCCCGCTGCTGAATCTGTGGATCCGGATTTCTCCGCATC
>JALRDR010000835.1 GCA_023262145.1 Planctomycetaceae bacterium
CCGAACTTGATACAGATCTCTCACGAACCTACCAGGAAGATCAGCTGAAGTGGACCGCACAGCCTGAATGGCGTGATGGCGAAGCTCACAACGACAAGCTGACCGGCACCAACTGTGCCAACTACCTGCTGCGGATCATCGATTCTGATCAGCCGCAGGTCCTGACGCTCTCCCTTGGCAGCGACGACAGCATCAAACTCTGGGTCAACGGTCGCGAAGTGCTCTCGAAGAAAGTCGGACGCAACGTTGCTGCAGCGGGACAGGAATCCGCAGTGATTCAGCTGGGCCCGGGACGCAACGAACTGCTTCTGAAAATTGTCAACGGTGGTGGAGCCACGGGCTTCTACTTTGCCGCCACACCCACGGCTACGCCAGCGGAACCAGCTGCCATCCTCGCAACCTCCGCAGATCAGCGAACTGACGAACAAAAACAGAAGCTGAGCGAATGGTTCCGTGGCTATGACCTTGAATGGCTGGCGTTGAATCAGCAGGTGCTGCGTCATGACACACAGAACCCCAAACCGGATCTCACCAGTATCTTTGCCGCCCGCGTTCGCGGGACGACCTACCAGTTCGGCGAAGACACCTACAAAGTCTTTCATCTGCGCCGCGGAAATGCTGACAACAAGGAGAACGAAGCTGCGCCGGGATTCCTGCGAGTCCTGATGCGAACCGAACAGGAAGAAAAGCAATGGTTGACCGATCCCGGCAGCCCGGAAACACCGCGGGCCGGACGCCTCGGCCTGACTGACTGGCTCACAGATGTCGACGCAGGAGCCGGCCATCTGCTCGCCCGAGTAATTGTTAACCGGCTCTGGTACCACCACTTTGGACGTGGCATCGTCTCGACTCCCAGTGACTTTGGTACTCGCGGCGATCCTCCCACACATCCACAACTTCTTGACTGGCTGACCACCAGATTCATTCGTGACGGCTGGAAACTGAAGTCGCTGCACAAACTGATCATGACCAGCAGCGTCTACATGCAGGCCGGTGAATACTCAGCAAGCGGACGCATGCAGGATCCTGAGAATCTGTTGTTCTGGCGTCGTCCGTCACGGCGTCTGGAAGCCGAGATCATCAGGGACAATCTGCTTGCCGTCAGCGGGCAGCTGGACCTGACTCAGTTCGGCAAAGGCACGCTCGACGTCAACAGCAAACGTCGCAGTGTTTACTTCACCGTCAAACGCAGTCAGCTGCTCCCCTTCCTGCAGCTTTTTGACGCTCCGGATACGATGCAGTCCACGGCAACTCGCGAACAGAGCACTGTAGCACCCCAGGCGCTGGCTTTGCTGAACTCTTCCATGGCTCGCGAACTCGCGACTCGATTCGCAGAGCGAGTTCGACCGACACCCGAAACGCCGCTGGAGCAGGCCGTGGATACTGCTTATCAGTC
>JALRDR010001073.1 GCA_023262145.1 Planctomycetaceae bacterium
AAGGGCGCATTGTAATGCTCGACTTCTGGGCGACCTGGTGCGGCCCCTGCATTGGTGAAATTCCTCATATGAAACAGGCCTATGCCGACTGGCATGAAAAGGGGTTCGATATCCTTGGGGTGAGCTTTGACCAGGAGGGCATGGAAGAAAAGGTGACCGGGTTTCTTGAGGAACGCGAAATTGCCTGGGAGCAGATTTACGAAGGCAAGGGCTGGGAAACTTCGCTGGGGATGCAGCACGACGTGAGCAGCATCCCGTTTGTTCTTCTTATTGATGGAGATACGGGAGAGATTCTGGCGGATCAGAGCCAACTGCGGGGCCCCGGACTCAGTGAGTTTATCGGCAAGGTACTCAGGACGAAGGCCGGTGGAGCAGCGAGTGATGAGTCTGAGTGATGAGCCAGCCGCAGCTCAGCGGCAGGTACGACTTCAGGTTGAGAACCTTTGCCGTCGTTTTGGCGATCGACAGGTTGTCAATGATCTGTCCTTTGAAGTTGGAGCCGGAGAAATCTTTGGTCTGCTTGGCCCGAACGGTGCCGGCAAATCGACGACGATGATGATGATCACCGGATTGCTTGCTGCAGATTCCGGCAGTGTCTTCCTCAACGGAACCCAGGTGACCGCCGACGCAATAGCGGTACGCCAGCAGTTGGGTTTTGTTCCTCAGGATCTGGCCATCTATGGAGAACTGACTGCCGAGGAGAATCTTCGATTCTTTGGAAGGTTGTACCGGATTCCAGCCGAAGAACTCGGCGGCCGCGTCCTGGAAGCACTGGAGTTTGTCGGCCTCGCGGATCGCAGAGGCGACGAAGCCGGCACCTTCTCCGGAGGAATGAAAAGACGCCTGAACTTTGCGGCGGCGATTCTGCATCGCCCTGCCCTTTTGGTACTGGACGAGCCTACTGTTGGTGTTGATCCGCAGAGCCGCTCGCATCTGCTGGAGTGTATCCGTCGCCTGCAGGAGGCTGGTACTTCAGTTATCTACGCCAGTCACTACATGGAAGAGGTACAGGCGATCTGTTCCCGTGCGGCAATTGTGGATCATGGCCGGATGCTTGTCTGTGGGACAGTTCCGGAACTGCTCTCGGCAATTCCGGCGGAAATCCGTGTGCATATCAAGGGTGGCCCTGTGGATGGTCTGCTCAATGAATGCCGATTGTTGGGGCAGATTCAGCAGGGGGATATGATCTATACGCTTACGCTCAGTCGCGGTGAATCAGCTGCGGATCTGAACAATGAACTGCGACATCTGCTTGCTGTGGCGCACGCTGAGCAGCGTGAAGTGGTCAGCATTCGGACGTTGGAGCCCAATTTGGAGCGGCTGTTTCTGAGTCTCACGGGAACATCGCTGCGGGACTGAAACACGGGCACTGCCGTGTCAGCAAGCCAGCAGGGAAAGCGGTTCACGGCTATGTAGTGTCATGCCGCCAACAGGTGCAATCTGCTTTGGACCAGATCGCAATGGCATGCAACTCAGTACTTGCCGGCGGTGGTGGGCGGCACCTGTGGATCATGCCGTAATCAGAGTTCACCGGGAAATCACTCCGGGGAATCATTGCGAAAGGGCGTCCAAATCACCCTGATGCAGTGGATGTGCCACTGTGCGTCAATTCAGGTGGCTGAAAGCTGCAGACTTTGAGTCATCACTTTGTCTGATTTTGCAGCAGCGGTGAGACGGTCTTCTTAGATTGACTGGCTGGTACCAGCGAATCCCGTAGCATCTTTTCGATGATAGGAGTGATTTCCTGTTCGAAGAGAACGAGATCTTTCTGCAGATCACCAAGGAACTTTGTCAGACTGGGGTTTTCCAGAGCAGACGCTTCAATCCGAATTGATCCCACCTGAATCCCGGAGACGAGCAGGGGAAGTGTGAGGATATGCGGTTGAGTTTCGTTGTCCTGTTTCTTGAACTGTGTTTCGCCGTGCCACTCTTCGTTTGCTGAAGGTATGGAGATCAGCAGTTCCAGGCGATGCAGTTCGAGGTCGATCGCCATCGTCTCAAGTCTGGCATAGAAAGGTTCCCAGTCGTACTTACCGTGCAGCACAAACTGCTCTGAGAACTTTGGTTTTACGACTGGCGAGATCTGTGCAAAACTCAGCACCAACCGTTTGATACGTCGGATGATCAATTTTGATTCAACGAATCCGAATGAGCCAGTAAACACGAGCAGACTGACGGCAATCAGCCCCCCAAGAACCGCCATTGTGTCACTGCCCATCCACGCCCCAAGAATCGCGCTTGCACTGGTGATCAGGCACAGACCTGCGACATAAAGCAGAACCCGCACACCGTTCTTTGAATCTCGCAGCAGACAATGGTGAAGGTGGTTGCGGTCTGTTGCGTAAATGCTGCGACCTGTCAGTTTGCGACGAACAATCGCCATGCTGGAGTCAAAGATGGGGAGCGTCCAGACGACCATCGGCATGATAAGTGCGACTGCTGACGATTCTTTCATGGAGCATTTGATGGCAACCGCTCCCAGCATCAGTCCTGCGAGCATACTTCCGGAATCTCCCAGAAACATTCGTGCCGGAGGCAGATTGTGAAAGAGGAACCCCGCGAAAAAACCTGCCAACGCCAGAGACACCAGAATCCCGTCAGGCCGCAGGTCGAGCATCCATGCAATTCCTGCACAGGTCAGGGTCATTGAGAGACCGACGGTACTGGCTACTCCATCCGCACCATCAATGAGATTAAGGGAATTAATGGCACCGAGCAGCCAGATGATCGTGATGATTCCGGCAAAGTCCCCAAAGTCGATGATAAATCCAAATGCATCAATGCGTTCGATCAGGATCCCGGAGGGCAGCATCAGGAGTGCGACAAGCGATTGCATGAACAATTTCTGTCGGCCCCGCAGGCCAAATCGGTCGTCAAGTAGCCCAACAACGCAGAGTGAAACAGAAGCAATCGCCAGCCAAACGAAGAACCTGCGATCACCAGTGGATGCCGCCAGCAAATCCGGAGATGCAAAACCTGCGTAAGCTACGGCAGCGAACACAGAAACGAGCAGAGTTGGCCCGCCCGTGAGAGGAATACTCGACGAGTGCTGTTTCCGACCCCCATCCGGGTGATCAACGAGATTCAACTTTCGGGCAATCGCGGCAGTTATCGGAGCGGCGATTGAAGCGGTGCCCAGGGCGATAAAGAAAACAGGGAGCATCTGTAGCACAGGAAGCAAGCTTTGCATGCAAGTCGTTGTTGGTACCGGACAGGTGGAACGCTTTTGCCGAGTGACACGCTCTAAGTGACGCAGCCAAATCAGAACTGTTTGACCTTTTAGCGACAACTACTGTCCAAAGAGCTTACGGTCTTCATCTGAACAGAACAACAGTTAAGTTAAAGCCATGGAGATCCACAATCCAGAACAAAATGGACCACTGCTGGTGTATTCCAGCGATTCTGGTAGCCTGCCGCAAAAAACCGACCGGTTTTCCATTCCCCGTGTTCTGACACCGGTACGGGACTCCGATTTGATC
>JALRDR010000981.1 GCA_023262145.1 Planctomycetaceae bacterium
GCTTACAATTGCCTGCTCGTCACGAATACCGCCGCCCAGCTGGCACGGCAGCCCCGTCGCTTCCACAATCCGACGCACAACATGCTGGTTGACCGGTCGCCCTGCTTTCGCCCCGTCAAGATCCACCAGATGCAGTCGCTCTGCACCTTCATCCTGCCAGCGTTGAGCCATCTCAACGGGGTCATCTGAAAAAACAGTGCTGTCATCATAGTTCCCCTGACGCAGACGCACACAGCGACCGTCGAGAAGATCAATTGCAGGGAGCAGCTGGAGCATATCGTGTTCAATCTGTCCGCCACGGACAGCAAAGGGTGAAATGACATGAGCAATCGATCGATTTCACCTGCCGGCGGGCGACAACCGATACGGATTGCCTCAGCGGAACCACTCGATCGCAGATACCGGCAAACCGCCCCGCTTCAGGTAACTGACCGAACACATCCGGCACGGAGATTAACGCGGTGCGATGATCGGGTCGAGCATCCTCGCTCAGGCAGCGTGAGCAACAGGCTCGGCCGGATCATAACCGGCAAGACGGCTGATGGGACCCAGTCTGCGCGTTGTCAGCAAAATCAGGAATGCAGGCACCATGATCGGCCGAATGATGAAGGTATCCAGAATCACGCCGGTGGCGAGGGCCAGGCCCAGCTGGTCCATGCCCACAAGACTTCCAGCCATCAGCGATGAAAAGGTTCCCGCCATGATGATCCCGCAACTGGAAATAATGCTTCCCGTGCGTTCCAGGGCGACTGTGATCCCCTTCAGCGCCCCATGCACTTTCTGTTCTTCCTCAATTCGAGCCATCAGGAAGATGTTGTAATCCTCACCCACCGCAATCAGAATCGTGAACAGAAAAATTGGCACTTTCCAGTCGAGGCCCGCAAAGCCCTCCGGATTTGCCAGGCGAAAGTAAAGCCACGTGAACCCAAGTGTTGCAAAATAACTGTAGAGCACTGTGAACATCAGATAGAGACAGATTCCGGGACGACGCAGCAGTGCCACAAGAATCAGATAAACCCCGATCATCACAAGTGCATCAATGCGGATCTGATCCCGATCGGTCACTGTCTTCAGGTCGCTGATTTCTGATGTGTTGCCGACAAATCTGAGTTCTGCGTCCTGCAGCGCGTCGGGAAGATGCGATCGAATTTCCCGCTGCAGGCTACGGAATTCTGAGATACTGCTGCGGGCAAACGGATCGTTCCGCGGAATCAGCTCCAGTCGAGTAATTGCCGAATTAACAGGACTGACAAAGTGCTCCCGAGCGTGCAGCTTCATGGCCTGCCGAGCTGCAATGCCCATCCGCCCGACAGGTCGCTGCCCCTTCGGCTCAGACAAAGACCGCACCGAATCCAGCCCCAGCTCTTCCTTCTGAGCCACCAGCTGCCGCGTGAAATCCTGGATCGCCCGAAATGAATCCCCCTGGGCAGGAGAAAAATCCATTCCCTGCACTTCCAGCATCAGTGTGATTGGTGAAACCTCTCCAGCCGGGAAGTGCTTCTGAACCGCCGCTGCTCCATACACACTTGGTGAAGTTTCCGGGAGCTCCGAAAGTAGTCCGTAGCTGAGATGACTGAAGAAGATCACACCCGTGACCGCAAACGGCAGCAGCAGCAGAATGCTTCCGGCCCATGTCGCCCACGGTCGCCTTTCCAGCAACGCTCCCATCCGCACCCAGCCCTGTGTGAGCAGATTCATGTTCTTGATGCGGGAAAAAAGACTGCGGCCCTGTGGAAAACTGCCCGCCGGACCTCCAGCTGAAGCAGGGAATACCGGCCAGAAAGCCCACTTTCCGCTGACTCGAAGAATGGCCGGTGTCAACGTCAGACTTGCCGCCAGACAAATTGCCAGCCCGAAGGTAATTGCCACCCCCGCCTGACTGAATTTGCCAAATTCCGCAAAGTACATCATGCCAATACCGCACATGACCGTGCCGGCACTGGCGGTGAGCGCAGCTCCGATTCTCTGCAGTGTGCCCGAAATTGACTCCTCTATGGTCTGGCCACCGTC
>JALRDR010001143.1 GCA_023262145.1 Planctomycetaceae bacterium
CCACCTGGGCCAGCATCTCGGTGTCCAAAGGTTTGACCCAGCGCATGTTGACCACGGTGGCGTTCAGGGCCTCGGCCGTGGCCGATGAACCTACGGCGGCCTTAGACAGCCATCGCGGCCGTCAGGTGATGGAACTCTTCCGCAACGTTGCCCGCGAGCACGGGGCCGGTGTGATTGTGGTGACTCATGACCAGCGAACTCTGGAAGTGTTTGATGCAATTTACGAAATGGAAGATGGCGTGATTCATCAGCAAAAACGCAAAGTTGAGTCAGCCACTGTGCCTGAGCGGGGCTAGAGGTAGACGATGCCGCCAATGGTGCCTGCACTGAACGGACCATCAAGCAAACGCTGCTGCTTAATGCTTATTAAACTGGACACGCCAGTCTGAGTTTGCTTCAACCCGATTCATCATGCTTCTCATGCTTCTCATGCTCGACCGCGAGGTTCCATGCCGCAAGCGTTCGACTTAAAGTACTCGGGCAGACGGGAAGCTTCAGGAGTTCGCAAAGTTCCCGCATTGAGAGACCGGGATTCGCGTTTCTGGCAGCAAGAATTGCTTTTCGATAGTTCTCCAGTTTTGACCTGGGTCCTGTACGTGCCCGAACTACAAGCGGACCCTCTGTTTGAGATCGGGCACGCTGCAGGTAGTAGTAGATCGTCCGTCTCGCGACCTGGTAAGTTTCCACCGCTTCAGCGACTGACATTCCTTGATTGATGGAATTTACAATAAGTTCCCGAACATGTGGCGACTTTGGTCCTGGCATTTCGATCCTCGAAGCACAGATGGGCGGCTGCGACTTGCAAATTCTGAAACGATCTAGAGCCAATGCGTAGGATAAGACCGTCCGGGCGACAAGTTGTTAAAGACATAAGTCCAAACGACGATCAACACAGAACCCGCAAGGACTGGAGCGAACAAGAAGTCCCACGAGACTTCAGACATCACGCCCACCAAGGCCACTGCGCCCGAAGGGGGATGGACGGTTCGAGTGATCTTCATCAGAACAATTGTGGTTGCAACGGCCATTGCCATCACCCAGGGAGCTGTCCCGAACGATTGTCCCAGAGCCACAGACACAAATGCACCGATGAAATTCCCACCGATTACGTTCCTTGGTTGAGCTAACGGGCTATGGGGAACTCCAAAGACCAATACCGAGGTAGCCCCCATCGGTGCGGCGATCAGCGGGTATTTGCTGTCGACCGAAAGATAAGCGAGCAGTCCAATTCCCAGAAAGCTACCCGCCCATGACAGCAACATCTGCGTGGAAGAGAATTTGGGTTGAAAGTCACATCCTTTACGATGGCTCCTGCGCGCCATCAGGGCAATCCGCCGACTTAGCCGAACTCGTGATGTTCGTCGGCTCGTAAATCTGTTCTGCATAGAAATAGAATTACCCCCGTGAATCAGAGTGAGAACGGTCTTTTGCCAGCACCAGCGACACAAGTAACGACGAAGTCTCAACCGCTTTCAAGGCATGCACTTCATCGGCAGCAAGATAAAGTAAATCGCCGGGCCGGAGGTCTCTTGTTTCTCCGTGACACGAAAAACTGACTCGCCCCTCGAGACATTGAACCGTAATCGCACCGCGAGTCTTGTGCGGAGGGATCTCTTTTCCGGCAGGAAGCACCATTCGAATCAGCTCGAATGAAGCAGTCTTGACCAGTGTCGACGTTGCTGATTCGCCCAGAGCCGGACCGAGTGGTAAATGCGTGACAACGCCGGGTTGCAAATGTTCAATTGCCATGTCTTGTTCCTTAGGGAAATTACCATTTTGCCGGGACGCGGCAGGGACCACCATGAACTCACTTCGTTCGACGGAATGAATGACCGGTCTTCAAGCCGGCAACGAAGAGAACTAACGCTACCGCTCCCAGGAAGAAAATGGTGTCGCCCGGAACACGCATCCATCGCAGAGTTTGCATCAAAGGTGTCTGCAGAAATTCACTGCTGCGAGCATACCAGTAACCATGTTCAACAGAGGCGGATGTCTGCATCAGACCAACCGGCAGAAGACTGAGCACGCACATCGCCATCAGACCGCCATTCAACGACCAGAAAGAGAAACGCAACATCCGCTCTTTCCATTCGACGCCCGGCACTAGAATTCGCAGACAAACCAGCATGAGACCAATACCCAGCATTCCGTAAACTCCGAACAACGCGGCGTGTCCGTGCAGCGGTGTCGTATTCAGTCCCTGCATGTAGTAGAGGGCAATCGGTGGGTTGATCATGAAACCGAAAAGTCCCGCACCAACCATATTCCAGAAGGCCACTGACACGAAGTAGTAGATCGGCCACTTGTAACGCTGTACCCACGGTGATGTTCGCGATCGTCGCAGGTCGTCCATCGCGTCAAAACCAACCAGCACCAGCGGAACAACTTCCAGTGCGCTGAAGACGGAACCCCAGGCCAGAGCAACAGACGGCGTGCCGCTGAAGTAAAGATGATGACACGTCCCGATGATGCCGCCGGACAGAAAGACCGTGGCCGATAACAGAGCGGCCGATGCCGCAGCGCGTGGCCGAATCAGATTCAGACGCATGAAGATGAAGGCAATCACCGTGGTGGCGAATACTTCAAAGAAGCCTTCCACCCACAAATGGACAACCCACCATCGCCAATATTCAACGATCGTCAGATGTGTATGTTGGCCCCATGTCAATCCGGCTCCGTAGAACAACGCAATCGCTCCGGTGGACACGGCAAGCAGCAAAACAAGTTGTTTCTGATCGCCTTCTCCCTTCAGAGCTGGCCAAAGTGCTCGAAGCATCAAGACCAACCAGAGTAGCAGTCCAACCATCAAGCCGATCTGCCAGACTCTTCCCAGATCGACATATTCGTATCCCTGATGACCGAGGTAGAAAGACACCTCGTCCGTCAGGTAATTCTTGACACTCAACCATTCACCAGCCAATGAACCCACAACAACCACGAGCAGGGCAATGAAAAGAACATTGACTCCAAATCGCTGTCCTGCTGGTTCACGATTGCTCACGAGCGGACCAATAAACAATCCTGCGGCCAGCCACGCCGTCGCAATCCAAAAAAGTCCGATTTGAATATGCCACGTGCGAGCGACACTGTAGGGCAACCATTTCGAAAGCGGGATGCCGTAAAAACCGTCCCCTTCGACACCATAATGCGCCGTGACAATCCCCAGCCCCATCTGGGCAAGAATCAATGCTGCTACGGTCCAGAAGTACTTCACGGTCGCTCGCTGAGACGGCGTTGCCTCCCAGCTTTGCAGAGGGTCTTCGGCAGGCACTTCCATGGCCTCGCCGTCTTCGCGTCGCGATGCATACCACCAGCCCATGGCCGAGATTCCGGCCAACAGCATGATGATGCTGACGCCCGTCCAGACGACCGATTCCCCAGTTGGAACATTTCCCACCAGAGGTTCATGTGGCCAATTCTGGGTGTAGCTGACGGTCAAGCCGGGTCGATTGGTGACTGTGGCCCATGCCGACCACGAGAAAAACGCACTGAGTTGACGCGCTCGTTCTTCAGTTGAGACTGTCTGAGCGGGAATAGCATAGTCCACAACGCCCTTCAGAAACACTTCCTGATAGTGCGCTGCAATGGAACGGTAGGCGGCGGCTCGCACTGGATCCACTGTGATTGTGCGAGTTGTTGTGTCGAAGGTGTTTGTTCGAAGCAGATCCTTCAATCGACCTGTCAATTGTGACTGACGTTCCGAACTCAAGCTGGCAAAGTCGTTGTTGAATTCGACTTCTGCCCATTGATTCAGAATGAACATGGCTTCGCGATGGAGATAATCGGCCGACCAGTCCGGAGCCACATAGCTGCCGTGTCCCCAGATGGAGCCGACCTGCATACCACCGAGCGTTTGCCAGACATTCTGCCCCTTCTCAATGTCGCCAGGACCAATCACTACTTCGCCGGAAGTTGTGACAACCCGATCCGGAATTGGTGGCATCTCATCGTATATTCGAGTCCCGACCCACCCGAGCACGAGAAATGAAACAAACATCACGAGGGTAAACGCAATCCAGAGACGTCGCATTGATTGGGTGACTTTCGACTGTTGGAACAACATTCATTGGGGGAGTATCGACGTGAGGATGGCTGTCCCGGCGGATGGTAGATGCACGGACAGGTCTAAATCTTCCAGTAGTCCGGAAGGTCAAGCTTTGTCTGAAGCAGGATTTCTCGAATGGCTCGACGATCGTCTTGTGATAGATGAGAGTACTTTTCAGAAACGTCTGTTCCGGAAACTACGTCCCACAGTTTCTGAAGCACGCAGTCTTTTGCTGCCGTCGGCAACTGCTCAAATGCTTCGGAATAGATCAGGTAGCTGCACGGGTACTTCAGCATTCGCGTCGACATATCCAGGTCTCGGAGAGAGCGTCCCAGATTGTCTCGGGGGCCAGGAGTGGCAAACTGCTCTGCGTAACCTGACGTCCCTTTGAGCGGCTCGGTCAACTTTGCCTCATTAACGAACAGCAAAGCCTCGACAAGACGTTCACTCACACTTTGAATTCGGCGAACTGTGCTTTCCAGCAACTCACCTTCGGGCTTGTCCAGCATCTTGCGCATCATCTCGTCGTAAGCGAGAGCCTGACGAGTTTCAAAGCTGGCTTTTGTGAGGCGATTGTGGACCAGAGCCTGATGCTCCAGAACCATGAGTGCCACAATGTCGCTATGGGCAGAGAGATAGCGATCGGGATTGATACGGAACTTCAGGTCGGTGACATTCTGACCTTCCGAGTTGTCGACCGGCTCTTCAACATCGCGACCACGAATCACAAGATTACCCAAGTGCTTCTGAGTACCATGAGTGCCTGTCACGTACCAGCCACCCCATCGATCCTTCACAGGTGTTGTGTGATCGACTGTGCGACTGCCCGCCGAAAGAAGAGGTTGACCTCCCGCATCGACATACAGGGAACGAATGATATGACCGGGCACGCCTTCCATCCGGGATGAACTGTGACACACGAGGCAACTTTCGGTCTGACGCTGGATAGCGGGCTGATCGGGAGAGTGTTGATCAACCGAATAGAAGACCGTTCCAAGTTTGGGATCAACAGCCGAGATCTCAAGCACATCGCCGGATTGGCAAAAGCCCACGTAGACATCGTCATTGAAATAGATGGCGCGAGGAGTTCGCGGCGAAATGCGTCGCATCTGGAGGCTTGTTTTTGAGAACACAAGCGTCTGTGATTCAACGGGGACTTCGAGGGCCTTGAGCAAGTCGGGCAGATAGCCAAATTCGGGAGTTTTCTGGAGCGTTCTTTGTCCTGACTCGATCGCGGCTTTCAATTCTTCGACACGATTTCCTGGCGTGGATGTACTGTAAAGAATGGGTTCTTTTTCGAACTCATCAACCGCCTGAAAAGCGACAGCGGACGTGCTGTGCATCAGCAACAATATCAACGTGGGAAGAGAAACAATCCGGGGTATTTTGCAGGGCCGCATGACATGCTCCTGGTCAGGATGAATGTGCCTGAAATTCGTTCGAGTCTGGGGAGGCTGACACCAGCCGGATCACCGCCTAGTTAACTCCGTTGATCTCCTGGCGAGGTCCAAAGAACTCGAAGTGGATCCGTGATTCGTCAACGTACCAGTCTTTCAGGGCTCGGTAAACTCCCGTCATGAAAGGCTTGGGACCGCAGAAGTAGAACTGCGCGTCGTTGGTCGGCAGAATCGTCTGAAGGAATTCAAGATCAACGCGGCCGATGCTGTCACAGCGTCCTGTGCTCAGGTCGTCGGCCAGTGGAGCGTCGTACCGAAAATGTGTTTGTATAGCAGGATGCTGACTTGCCACGTCCCGCACTTCTCCCGCCAGCGCGTGCAGTCGGCTGTTCTGAGATGCATGAACGAAGTAGACGGGAGATGTCGAATCTTTCGCCAGAGCTTTCAGCATGCTCAGGAGCGGAGTCACTCCGATGCCACCTGCCAACATTACAATGGGCTTACCATCGGCAGATGAGGTATCGAGCGTGAATTCTCCACACGGCGGGCCGATGGAAAGTTCGTCACCATTTTGCACCTGATCGTGAAGCAGATTGGAGATCAATCCGGCAGGCGCGTCGAGAGTTGGGGCCGCTTCACGCTTGACGCTGATTCGATAGTAAGGCAGGCCTGGTCGATCCGACAAACTGTAGTTGCGAGGAGATGTTGGTGTCGTCGGGTGCGGAAGATTGACGGTGATGTATTGCCCAGGCTTGAAGTCACGCAGAGCCTTTCCATCCGAAGGCTTCAGGTAGAAAGATGTCACATGTTCACATTCGACAACTCTTTGTTCGACGCGGAACTTGCGATAGCCATTCCACCCGCCCGACGCGGATGCTTGTTCCTGATAGATCTCAGATTCGCGACCGATGCAGACCTCAGCCAGAAAACCATACGCTTCTGCCCAGGCGGCGATCACTTCGTCGGTTGCGACATCCCCCAGCACACCACGAATCGCCACCAGGAGGTGTTTCCCGACAATCGGGTATTGTTCGCGTTGAATTCCCAGCGAGCAGTGTTTCTGAGCAATCAACTCGACGGCCGGTCCAAGCGCTCCCAAGTTGTCAATGTTGGCCGCATACGCACAGATTGCCCCGGCTAGAGCCTTCTGCTGGCCCCCGGAATGCTGATGTGCCTGATTGAAGAAGGCCTTTACTTCGGGATTTCCGACAAACATCAATGAATAGAAGCGTCGAGTGATAGCTTCTGCGTGCTGTGCAACTGCAGGAGCAGTGGCCTTTACAATCTGAATGGTGTTTTCGCTGAGCATATGGACAATTCCGATCGTTTCAGGAGCAATATTTGCCGCATTGGTGAGGCGACAAATCAGTTGAGAATACGAGGAGATGGTTGTGTGTCTCTTTAATTCGACTTTACCGTTTCAATTCTACATGTCAATGTGTAGAATTGAAATATTCCAAATCTGAGGGGATCACATGCTTTCGAAAACTGCCGAATACGCACTGCGAACCGTCGCTTGTCTGGCCGGAGAAGCTGGCCGATCAGAGCCGGCGGATTCGTTGTGTGAGCAGACAAAGGTACCGCGGCGTTATTTGCACAAAGTGCTTCAGGACCTCGTACATGCTCAGTTGGTGCACTCACGGTCCGGACCAGGGGGTGGCTATTCGCTTTCTCGTTCCCCTGATGACATCACCATTCTGGACGTTGTTAACGCGGTGGCGCCCTTGGAGCGAATTCGACACTGTCCGCTGGGTCTTCCGTCGCACACGAGTCTCTGTCCGCTTCATCAACAACTTGACCAGGCCTACGCTGCTACGGAGACGGCGTTTGCCAGCGTTACGATAGGACAAGTGCTGCGTTCTGAAAGCCGAATAGTTCCGCTATGCGACGTCAGTCGTGATTGAATGGCCTGAGCAAATGTCGTCATCCTTCATGTTTCTGTTCTCAAAGAATCAACCGAAACGTGACTGCCAAACCTTCCGCCCTTTGTCTCCCAGCTCACCCACCCGGAGAACACAGATGAAAAAACTTGTTCGCCTGTTTGACACTACTCCTTTTGAATTGCTGTCAGCATCCGTATGCCTGGCATTTCTTACGCTGGCGATTTCCTGGTCGTTTGGGGCCGACGAGAAGCCGAGTGGCAAGAAGTTCGACGAGACAGCAAAGGCAGACACCGTTGAGAAGCCCACATATGCTCACGAGGGGTCACGTATCCCACTTGCGGTCGCTCGTGATCGAGCCCTGTTAATGCATCAGATTTACACAACCACGCTGGAGGTCATGCATGACCGGTATTTCCATGCGGATCGATCCGTCGTCCCCGCTCGGGCGATGGAAGATGTCTTCGAGAATCTTGAACGTGAAACAGGCTCAAAAGCCAACTGGATCTCTGTCAATCTGAAAGCCATGAGCATCAACCACGATCCGTCGACGGAATTTGAAAAACAAGCGGCTCGGGAACTCGGACTGGGCAAGCCGGAATATGAATCGGTAGACAACGGTGTCTATCGGCGTGCCACGCCGATTCCTCTGCACGGTGGATGCGTAAGCTGTCACTCGGGTTTCAATCCCAAGCCTTCAAAGACCCCCAAAATTGCAGGCCTGGTGATCAGCATTCCAGTGAACGACAAAGCTCCAGGGCAGCCGTGATACGGATTGCTGGATCCTGCGAGCGGACGGTTTCAAGCGTCTGTCTTTGACTATCTCTGTGAATTCATTTTCGGGGGCCAGCATGCTGCGCCGTTCTTTGTTTATCAACCTGGTGTTTTGCTTCCTTGCGATCGTGGCGATCACGGGCTTCAGATCTCTGATGTATGCAGACGAGCCAACCGTTCCACCAACAGGGTCGAAGAATTCGAACTCTGATGCCTGCCTCACCGTTGTGGAGGCTCGCCGTCAGGCGAAGACGTTGCATACGACGATTCACTCGACACTGCGAGTGATGCATGATCGTTACTACCGTGAAGACGAAGGGCTTCCGATTCCAGCCGCCGCCATGGGCGAAATTCTTCGCGATGTCGAGGGTGCAGAGGGCGTGATTTTGCGATGGCTGGTCGTCGAAGGGCAAGCAATGAATACCGACAATGTGGCCCGAGACGAATTCGAAAAAGAGGCCGTGGTCGCCCTGAAGTCTGGCAAGCCGTCTCATGAACAGTCGACCGCAAGCCAGTATCGACGGGCTGCACCGATTACGCTCAACAATCACTGCCTGAAATGCCATATGCCCGATCGCAAAAGCACCAAAGATCGCCGAGCTGGGCTTGTTGTGATTATCCCGTTAGAACCCAAACGCATTCAGGCTGAATGATCATGAAATCGGAGAAAGAGCAAGGTGCATGAAGTCATGAACTGCAGTTGCATTCATGCAATTTCGGTCTTGTGAGCCTCGGCAGCGAAAACGGTGGTAATCAGCTTCAGCAGGACGGTCAAAAGCAGAAACCCAAAGGCCCAAATCCCTGCGGTGACTTTCCATTCCGTCAGGCTCGGGGTGTACTCAACGATTTCATGCAATGTTGATGGAATAAACCCCGGAATGATCAAACCCATGCCTTTTTCGATCCAGATTCCGACAATGCACAGGATGCAGGCAGCGATACGCGTGTTGCTGCGCTCAAGCGCGTCAGGCATGAAGAACAGGCCCGTACCGATGAGGTTGCAGGCGATGGCCGTCCAGATCCACGGCACGAGTCCGTAGTGTCCGTGGCTACCAAAGAAAAGATACTTCGCGGACTCCCCATGGGCTCCGCCCGTATAGAACAGCGTGAATAACTCACTGGCGAGCATGACCAGATTGATGGTCATCGCGACTCTAATGATTTGAATCAACGTCCGGGCCGGCTTTGGAGGAGCAGCAAATCCTGTCGTGATGCGGAGAATTCGCATGACGAGGATGATAAAGGCAGGGCCACTGACGAAAGCAGAAGCCAGAAATCGCGGAGCCAGCAGTGCCGTATTCCAGAAAGGTCGCCCACCGAGACCACAGTATAGAAACGCGGTCACTGTATGAATGCTGATGGCCCAGATGATCGAAAGAAATACAAATGGGACGTACCACTTTGGATTGGGCTTTCGACCAAGATATCGCATGTAAAGCAAGTAACCGACGATGTGCAAATTGATCACGAGATAGCCGTTCAGCACAATCACGTCCCACGTGAGCATGGAAACGGGCCAGTTGATTCGACCAATCACGGGCAGTAAGTGCCAGAATCGATCCGGCCGCCCAAGGTCGACCAGAACGCTGAGCGTACACATGACGATGGCAGCGATGGCGACGGCTTCGCCGATGATCACCACTTTGTGCATTTCTTCGTCATCGTAAAGGTAGGCGGGGATGACCATCATGACTCCACCCGCCGCAAGGCCGACTCCGAACGTAAAGTTCGCGATATAGAGTCCCCAACTGACGTGGTCGGTCATGTTGGTCACAATCATTCCCTGTGCAACCTGATGAGCCCAGGCATTCGCTCCGACCAACGCGATGGCTGTGAGAACGGTCATCCAGACATAGAATCCAAGGCCACCGTTGGTGGCCTGCCCCAGCCCCCACCAAAGGAAACCTGGATAGCTGCGAACGGCATGCTTCAGTGCTGCGACGTTTCTCTTTTTCCGGGCGTTGGCGGGCATGAATCTTAGAACCAATTGAGGGAAATACCGGGCGTTCCTGAAAGTCAGCTTCTGCCGTCCCAGGCTAATCAAAGAAGTAGAAGAAGCTCGGCTTCGTCCCTAGTTCCTCTTTCAGCACAAAGACTCGCTTGTTCTTCAGGACATAGTTGATCGCAGAATCCGGGTCATTCAGATCACCGAATACACGGGCGCCGGTTGGGCAGGCTTCCTGGCAGGCTGGAGCACGACCTTCGCGTGTTCGATGCAGACAGAAGTGACATTTCTCCATCGCCCCCTGAGGACGAATGCGATTGGAAAGGTATCCCTGATTCGGATTTACTTCCTCTGCCGGAATCTCAGGGAGTTCCCAATTGAATCGACGGGCATGGTACGGACAGGCGGCTTCACAATAACGACAACCGATACACCAGTTGTAGTCAACGACAACGATGCCGTCATCTTCTTTCCATGTCGCCTCAATCGGACAGGCTGACACGCACGGAGGGTTGTCGCATTGCTGACACTGAACCGGTAAATAGAATTTGTCGTCCTGCGGAACTGTGTGATCGTACGTCGTCGATCCGTGCTCCATGTCCATAGAGCCTTTAGTCATCTCCAGCACACGAATGTACGACTGATCAACTCCCCGATGATGATTGTTCTCTTTGTTGCAGGCTTCCATGCACTTACCGTTGCCGTTGCACTTGCTGACATTGATGGCATAGGCAAAACGCACACCGGGAATTGGTTTTGCGTCCGTGATCGTCACATTCGCACCGAAACGTTCTTTTGTTTCGGCTTCAAGACGCGCGAAGACTTTCTTCTTGTCCTCGTCAGTAAGCTCCTTGTAGTGCTGCTGCAGGAATTCATCGACGGAGACGTTTTCCGGAATCACCATCAGCGGCGACAAAGCTTCGCCAAATGCGGCGAGCCCCAGCGCAGCTCCAGCCGTTTTCAGGAGAGTGCGACGAGTCGAATGCTGGTCGAGAATCGGAAGCAAAGGCTTGAGATGTTCGCCATCGTGCGGTTCTTGCGGGGAAGCGTTGTCAGTGGTCAATGTTCTGACCTCGACTGTTCGAGAAATCGGTCTTTGGGTTTGAACGTGGGCTGCATCTTTGGGAACTGCGGTGTATGAGGATTGTGGCAATCCACACAGTTATTCTTCTGCTGTGGACCACGGCTAAGATCCCAATAACCGTTGAGTCCTCCGTGGACGCCGTGCTCATAATCTTTCATTTGGGGGCCATGGCATTGGCCGCACAGGGTCATAACATCGGTGAATTCGACTCGATGCCCGTCAGCAAGCTGCAATGAGTCATAGTCGGCCGCATTGTGGCATGAGAGACAACTAACAGTTCCATGCGTGAACTTCATTCCACTGTGAAATTCATCGAGGGAATGTGGCGTTTTGTTTTGAAGATTGGGAGAACGTGTTGAATGACAAGTCGAACAGGCCACTGTCACCGCCTCACCGTGAATATCCTTGAGATTCGTTGCGACTCGCGGTGGTCCTGATGGCTTGCGAACCGTGACAGGAAACGTTTCCGGCTGCACAAGCGTGTTCGAACTGACCGCTGACGGTTTCTCGTGGATCACTGACGAACCATCCGGCAATGCTTCGGCCCCAGAACCACCGTCCTCCGCATCGGACGAAGCTCGGATTTGCATCGTTGCTGTGACTCCTGCCAGCATTGCCAGCAGAATCACCGAAGTAATTACGCCTCGCCACCCAGACATTATGCATCTACGCCTGTTAAGACCGAGTTAATCTTTGTGAAGTCGCAATCTCGCGAACGCTTCTTCCTGAGCAGATCTGATATGCTGACCTCGGCAAAGGCTTCCTCAACACGCCTTGCAGCTTCATCCAGTAGCTTATGCAGGGGACAAAGCTTCTTGTGACCGGGTATGCCGAGAGGGCAGCTCTTGAGTCTTGGAATCGAATCAACAGCCCGCACAACCTGCAGCGAACTCAATTCGTCCGGTGAAATGCACATACGGTAGCCACCACCTGGTCCTCGACGCGATTCCACAATCTCTGCCACATCCAGCAGATTAAGCACTTTCAGAAGGTACTCGTGCGGCACGCGAGTCGCATCGGAAATCTCCGACCGACAAACATACCTACCCGGCTGACTGGCGAGGTAGACAACTGCACGAAGTGCATATGTCGCTGTTGACGAAATCATGCGAACAAATGTAGACTTCTTTGTCTGGAATTGCAAGGTGAGTCCAGAACCACAATTTTGGTGGTCATTCCTGGCAAGAGATGGGGTCTCATGATCGCAAGCCTTGTTGTCACTCTCGACTGTGCAGTCGCTGGTTTTTCTGGCGTTGTGAATCAGATTGCGCAGATGCCCGGAGTGCAACTCT
>JALRDR010001205.1 GCA_023262145.1 Planctomycetaceae bacterium
TTCCCAGGAACGTTGCCGGTACCGGGCTGACCGGTCTGAACCAGTATCTGATGCAGCATCGTCGTGATGAATTTGTCGACAATTTCTGCCGAAAGCTGCTCTCATTTGCTCTGGGAAGAAGTCTGATGTTGTCGGACGAGCTGCTGATTGAGAAAATGCAGCAGGAGCTGATCGCCGACAATTATCGTGTTCAGACTCTGTTCCGCTGTATCGTTACCAGCCCTCAGTTCCTGAATCGACAGGGCAACACCTCACGCGCGGAGACCCCCTAAGATGCCCAGCCCCATCAATCAAATTGCCGCCAGCCGTCGTCGAGTACTCCGCGGAGCCGGCGTGACGCTGGGCCTGCCATGGCTGCAGTCCGTTTCACGAGCAATCGATGAGTCCGCCGATTCGCAGGCTGCGGCCGTTCCCCCGCAAAGACTAGCCGTACTGTTCATGGCCTGCGGCATCAATGGCGACCACTGGTGGGCCAGATCCGGGCAGGAATCGCTGGAACTGGGCCCGACACTCTCGCCACTGCAGCCATTCCAGGATCAACTGAATGTCATCAATGGGCTGTTCAACCGCAATGCCACCGGTGTCGGTATCCATCCCGGGCAGACCGGAAATATTCTCTCCGGTGCATCACTGCAGAAGGGTGCGGAGCTGCGCGGCGGAATCAGCGTCGATCAGATGCTGGCAAATCACCTTGGACAGGACACCGTTCAGTCTTCCCTCGTGCTGGGCTGTGAGCAACCTGTCACCGGCTACCACGAGACCAACTTCTCCATGGCCTACAGCTCGCATATCTCCTGGCAGAATGCTACCTCACCGGTCCCAATGGAGGTCTACCCGGCACTGGCATTCGACAGCCTGACAGAAAATACCGGACAGCGTCGGGACCGCAGCATTCTTGACCGCCTTCGCGGGGAAGTTTCAGCATTGAATGCTCAGGCGGCCGCTGAGGACCGTGCCCGAATTGATGAGTACCTGACAAGCGTTCGAGAAGTTGAGAAGCGTATCGCCAGACTACGACAGGCACAGGATCAGGCTGTTGAGCGGGCCAGACATCGCGGAGCGGATGTTGCCCGCATGGACCGTCCCGACAATGGGCTTCCGGAGGACATTCGTGAGCACATGAAGTTAATGTGCGACATCATCGCGATGGCGTTTCAGACCGATCGAACCCGCTTCGCCACACTGCTGCTGTGTCGCGATATCAGCGGGCTGTTCTATCCGTTCCTCGATGTTCGCAACGCACACCATTCGGGTTCCCACGATGACCGGTCCGACGACTGGGAGAAAGTCTCACGATACTACGTTTCACAGGCAGCGTATCTGGCTGGGCGACTGGCAGAAATGCCGGAAGGTGATGGCACAGTGCTGGATAACTCCTGCCTGATGTTCGTGAACAACATGTGGTCTGGAAGCCGACATGACTCCAGCAGACTGCCACTGTTCACACTCGGCGGACTTCGCGGCACGCTGCAGACCGGAAGAGTACTGGATTACTCGGAAGCCGGAGACGAGAATCGCAAACTCTGCAGCCTGTATCTGTCCCTGATGCATCGCATGGGCCTGCCAGCCTCCAGCTTCGGAGACGCAGACCAGGTGCTTGCCAACCTTTGACCCGCGCGGGAGCGATGATCTTAACCGGGGATCCAGCGAGGCACCTGCAGGCACATCTGCGTGCGGAAAGCACCGCTGCACATTCAATCCACGGAGCAAATCATCGCCGGGAACACTCGGACCACTCCATCCAATCCGTC
>JALRDR010001219.1 GCA_023262145.1 Planctomycetaceae bacterium
GATGTCCCTGAGACTGCTTTTCGGAGCCCGCGACAGATCCCGTTCGCAGTCCTGAAGTCTGGACAGCAGCGGCATAACTCGGCAAACTTCTGCGGCACCTGTAAGTTCACAGGCTGTTTTCCACTGCGGTCACAGATCGCCGCCGAACCGATCACTCCTTACTCCTGCAGTTGCCTTATGCGGTTTTATTTTCAGTTGCTGATTCTGTTTGCACGAACCGCACTCATCCGGGAACTCATGTTTCCGGCCAATTTCTGCATTCAGGTTGTCACCCGCATTTTCTGGTTTGCTGCCAGAGTTGCTTTGTTTCAACTGATCTATCGTGAAGTGGATCACATCCAGGAATGGACCCGCCACCAGTACTTCACCTTCATGGCGACCGGCATGCTGATCAATGGCATCGTCGAAATGATCTTTATGCCCAGCTGTGCGGCATTCTGTGAGAGTATTCGTACGGGACGCCTCGACCTGTCTCTCACACGCCCGATCGATACGCAGTTTCTGGTTTCCCTGCAACGCATGAATCCGGCCATGGCCAGCCAGATTCTGCTGGCTCTGACACTGCTCGCGATTTCCGTCTCAAATCTGAACCACCCGGTGACTGTCCTGTCCGTAGCGATCTACGCCTTCTACGTCCTCATCGCCGTCGCGTTTTTCTACTCGCTGATGATCGCCACCGCCTGCACCAGTATCTGGTTCGGTCGCAACCAGGGGCTGTACGACTTCTGGTTCTATCTGACAATCTTCGCCCAGTATCCGCGCAGCATCTACAACAGTTCGGCCCCTTCAGAGTCCGCCTTTGAAGCCGGAGAATTTCTGCAATTTACGTTTTCCTGGGTTGTCCCCATCCTGCTGGTGGTGACCGTACCCGCACGCAGTCTGGCCGGGATGGCGGTCGACTGGAGATTTGCTGTCGCTGCACTTACCTGTACGCTGTTGTGCAGCGCAGCATCCCGCATGATCTTTCGCTTTGCCTTGTCACACTATCGCGGCGCCAGCAGCTGACCGCGACGCCACCGTTCCGACAGACTCGCTCTTCACCGCGAAACTCGCAGCCTTGAGATCATGCGTATCAGTTCCTGCTCGGCACCTGCGCCCTGATCAGGCAGACAGTCCAGCAGACGCTGAGTACGTTGCTGTGCTGACACCCGCTGCAGTGGTCGAAGTTCCTGCAAACCACGCACATATTCGCGAAAGGACTGCTGTTCCCGGCGGATCAGCCAGTTCATCAAAGCCCAGCTTTCGGCATATGCAGACGCCGCTGTCTCTGCCGCACTGAACACTGAATCGTCCTGAGTAAGCTCCTGCAGACCAATCGGCAGCTGACCGGACTGCGTCTGCGTCACAAATGTCGGATGGTGCCGAGCATTGACCAGCCCCGGGCGGGTCCAGAGCAGACTGGATCGCACCGATGTCTGCTCAAAAAACAACGCCAGGCCTTCTGAAAACCAGACCGGGTTGTCAGCGAAACGTACCTGCAGTCCACTGTTGAATGCCAGCTGATGCACCGTTTCATGAACCATCGTCGCCACCTGCAGCGGCTGCCTCGCCAGCTTCCCACGAATCGCTGCCTGCCCCTGCAGGCTGGTATCGCGAGTAAAATCATGGAGCAGAATCTGATTGTCGCGGACCGTGTAGAAACCGGGCGTATCTGCGAAACTGACTTCCGGATGCAGTGCTTCCGCATACGACTGAAACCTGCCAGCACTGGCAAAAATAAGCACCGGCAGCGGTCTCTCGGGCCGCTTCACTTCGATCTGCAGCTCGTTCATCAGCTCAAAATACTCGTCAAATACTCTGTCCAGCAACTTCCCGCAGAATTCGTTGTAGTCCTCACTACAGTCGGAACAGATGAGAAAGTGAGCGCTCTCTGTCACTTCGAAACCCGCTCCGGCACTGTCCTTCAGCACCTCGGACAGCTCAGCCGGCTCCATCGGCGACCAGTCACTCCCGGACACCTCAGTTCGTCTGACAGCTGCTGCAGGGATCTGAGTCAGGCGACCGGCACGATCCTCCACCAGCCAGCCCTCCACACCGCTGACCAGCACTCGCCCGGTAATCTCCACAGTTCCGGCGACTGTTTCTGCGGAAATGACGGTCAGCTTTGCATCGGTGATCTCATCCGTGGCAGGGCACTCCGCAGGGCATACGGACCAGAGCAGCAGACACAGACAGGACTGCAGAGGATTGAATCTGCTCACCATTCAGTTTCCTTCGCCATCAATGACTGAACCGGAGTTTGCTTGAATTGTATGCGACAATCCCCGGGCACTACTGCTGCAGGTCATTCGTGCGAATCTGCATCAGCTTTTGCTGCAGCTGCTGGCGGAATGCCACAACAACCGACTCATGATCCGGATCCTCAGCCAGATTCGTGAACTGTCCCGGGTCGGAATGCATGTCAAACAACTCTGTTCCCCCCTGAGCATCCTCTCCGTACTGAATGAATGCCCAGCGTTCATCTCGCAGCAGAAACCCCTTGCGTGTCGGCGCAACGCTGAAGGCCGTCGTTCGCACTTCTGCTGTCGGATCATCCAGCAGCGGGGAAATGTCCTTTCCCTGCAGGCGTTCCGGAATCGGCATCCCGCACAGACTGAGCGTTGTCGGAAACAAATCCAGCAACTCCACAAAGGAATCACATACGGCTGGCTGCTTACCCGGTACTGAAATGATGAGCGGAACCATCGCCGACTCATCCCGCAGACTCACCTTGGCCCAGAAATCATGCTCCCCCAGGTGATACCCGTGATCACTCGTGAAAATCACGATTGTCCTGTCTGCCTGGCCTGAACGTTCCAGCGCATCCAGCACCTTGCCAACCTGAGCATCCATGTAGGTGACGGAGGCATAATATCCGGCCACCGCCTTTTTCTGGCGGCGAATATCCATCTTCATATTCTCGCTGGTCTTGTAGTTGATTCCAGCTTGCGGAATGTCGTCCCAGTCTCCCGGAACCTTTGGAGGAAGCTGCATTTTCGTGAACGGCCGGAAGGGCTCGTAACAGGCAGCAGGTGCCACAAATGGGACATGCGGACGCACAAAACCAACCCCCAGGAAAAAAGGCTTGTCCGCATGCGTCTCCAGCAGTTCCACTGCCTTTGCAGCTGTACGCCCGTCGGAATGAACAAGGTCATCGCCCTCAGCTTCCACCACCACAAATGTGTTCCCGCCAACTACCGGCCGCTTGCCATCGGGATTGCCTTCCAGAGTCTCTCCGATCCCTGGTGCTCTCCATTCCGGGCCCGGGCTGTTGAATCGCTCCGTCCACGACTGCGGATCATCGGCACCGTCACCGCCCTCCTCAATTCCTCCCGGTACACCCATGTGAAAAATCTTGCTCACGCGCGCTGAATAGTAACCAGCCTCGCGATACGCCCCCGCCCACGTCGCACGATCGCCAATCTGCGGACGCGGACTGGTGTAGCCCAGCACACCGGTGGCGTGAGGGTAATATCCCGACATGAATGAAGCCCGCGAGGGGCCGCAGTAGGTTCCCTGACAGTACGCTCGAGTAAATCGAGTTCCCGCTGCTGCCAGCCGGTCGATATTCGGTGTCTTACAGACTTCATTGCCGTAGCAGGACAGGGCGGTCGATGTGAGATCATCCGAAATGATGAACAGTACGTTCCAGCTGGAGTCACCAGCACCTGCTTCAGCCAGTGCTCCGCCCAGACAGCAACACAGTATCCAGAAAAACTTTTGCATGATCCTGCAGATCCTTTGCTGACAGTCCCCGGCGGGCCACTCACAGAATGGCCATCGCCTGCTGAACGTTTGATACCGCTCGGATCCTATCGACTGCGCTGCACTGACTCCACTGCAGCCCCAACTGATACAGCAGGCTGAAGCAGATCCGATGTGCCAGCAACACGCTGACTGCGGGTGAAATCAGGCGTTTGAGTTGCCAAAGCAGGCAAAAACGATAACCTCACCCTGCATTCACGGCTTGCGGTCTCTGTGACATCCGTCACGGATGTGCCGGCGTCGGAACAGCACCACCTGCAGCATCGTCTGCAGCGTCTCCTGCGTTCCCGATCGTCATTCAGAAACATTCAGAAACATTCAGAAAACAGCCTGGCTCTCAGGAGAAACACGTGTCCGATATTCCTGACTACTTTGACATCGAATGGCATGACAGCACCGTCATCGTAACTCCTTCCGCAGGCATTGTACCCAGTGGGCATTTCTTGGTTTGATTTTTCGTTGGATTTTTTTGCCATGATGACTGATCAAGTCAAAAGTCTACTGCGCGAAAAAAAATTAACTGTGTTGTTTTACTATCACGAAGGTGACAATCCTGA
>JALRDR010000032.1 GCA_023262145.1 Planctomycetaceae bacterium
GTCGTATTCGTCGGGCTGGGGCGTGCGCCGCAGGAACAGGGCAAAGGCGACTTCGAGTGCTTCTTCAAAGTCACTGCGGGGCACCGCCTCATCTGACTGTACGATCTTCTGAAAGATGATCGGAACACGACCGCGGTATTCGTTGGAGGTTGTGGTAACGCCGCCTACGAACATGGCTTCGTTGTTTCCCGTGCGACTGCCCTTGTTCTTGACCTGCGTGACAATGCGTACCTTCTGGCCGACGGTCAGAATCTCCGCCATGGTCTCTGCATTTACAAGTAACGCTTCAAGGGAAGACTGATCCGCGATAATGGAGGCGTAATCGGTGAAGCCGGAAGCGTGGTGCACAAACTCGAAGAAGGGATTGGCGTACTTCTGGTCGGCGAAGTAACGCGTTGCCATCAGCTTCCCCTTGTGCGGACCACGTTCGATCAGGTGGTTGCCGGTACCGCCAATCTTCACGCTGTACCACGGTGCGCGACCGTAGGCGTTGCCCCAGATGGCGTCATAAATGATGGGACGCTGTCGCCAGAGCCGGGCTGGCGTGTATGCCAATTCGGTGATGCTTCCGTCAAAGAGTGATTCATGGTCAACATAATTTCCGAACTGTGGCAGCAGCAGTTTCGCGTCCAGTCCGATGCCTTTGCCGAAGCTGGAGAGTTCGGCATCGAGCGATTTCACAAATGCTGCCTGCGACGGTGCAGTCGGCTGCTCACTGTCCGCAGGCGGCATTTCGTGGAATTGTACCTGAGCAAGAATGCGGCCCCACGTGTCAGCAGTCACGTCGTCAGACAGATCTCTGCTGAGCGTATCGAAACGCAGGTCAGCCTCCTGAGTATCCGGACCGTGGCAGCTGATGCAGAAGGAGGAAATGAACTGGTCTGCTGTGGCCGCGAAATCCGCATGGCTGGGTGTAGCCGGGCTGGGGGCTGTGTCTGAGTTCTGACCGCAGACGGTTCTGCCTGGCGCAGCGGCGAACAGGAGAGTAACCAGGAAGAGACCATGAATGTTGACCGGCAATGGCCGGCGGGTGCACGTGTTCATGGGTATCGATTACCCGGTGCCGAAAACAATTCCCAGCCTCGATTTTCGGAAGCCCGCGACACGTGACAAACACTGAGGGAACGGAAGTTAGAATGCGGGGGTGTGCCGTGGCCGCTGGCGAATGTTGTCGCCGCCAGAGCGTTGCAGACGGACACCGCGTGATCGAGCTCGCTTGCGTGGAGTTAATCAACCGCC
>JALRDR010001000.1 GCA_023262145.1 Planctomycetaceae bacterium
GCGATATGGGGATGTCCATGAACTGCTGCTGGGTCTGCTGGACGACAGTGAGTCTCCACAGATACGGCTGGCAGCTCTGCGCGCGTTGACAGGCTTTGCGCAGCCGGAGACGGCAGCTGAGCTGATTGAGCGGCTGCCGGAGTTGACCCCGGTGGTGGCTGCTGCTGCACGAGAAGCGTTACTGGGCAGAACGGACTGGTCACTGACGCTGCTGCAGGCTGTTTCTGCCGAGCGTCTGCCGGCGGCTACAGTGAGTCCCGGGGAGCTCCAGCGGCTTGCTGAGGTCCCGGATCAGGCCGTGCGGGCTCAGGCGCTGCAGTTGCTGGAACGCGTATCCGGCTCGTCTCGTGGCGATGTCATTCGTTCCTACCAGGTGGTGCTGACAATGCCGGGTGATGCAGCGCGGGGCGGTGAAGTTTTCCGCAAGCACTGCTCTGTCTGTCATAAGGTCGGTGATGTAGGGTATGAAGTGGGACCATCGCTGGCCTCAATGCGGAATCGCGGACCGGATGCAATTCTGACCAACGTGCTGGATCCGAACCGGGAAGTGAATCCGGCATGGCGGGATTATCTTGCCGTGACGGTCGCCGGAACGACTCACAACGGCGTGCTGATCAGTGAATCATCCTCCAGCCTTACGTTGCGGCGTGCTGAAGCAAAGGAAACATCACTGCTGCGTGCTGATGTGGACGTGTTGCGGGACACGGGACGATCCCTGATGCCGGAGGGGCTGGAACGGGAAATCAGTCCTCAGCAGATGTCGGATCTGATACAGTGGATCATGTCCGGCCCGTAGTGGAACCGGTTCATGAACCGGGCTGGCCCGGAATTCAGCGCAACAGTCTGTCGAAAACAATTTGTCGAAAACGGCCAGGGCAGCTGGCAGAAGGGCAGCCACAAATGGCAGAACAGTGTGATCCGGGAAGCTTCGTGGCTCGTAGAAAAACGCAACCCCGCAAGTGCCTGCTCCGGCTGGCCGGGTTTCTGGCAGTTCTTCTGGTCACAGCGGCGGCTGCAGAAGCCGGTGACTGGCCGCAGATCCTTGGCCCGCAGCGAAATGGGATTGCCACTGGAGAGCAGCTGCTGGAATCGTGGGGCAGTCAGGGTCCACGGACTCAGTGGACTGCAGATGTTGGAGAGGGGTTTGCTGGTGTCGCAGTTGTCGGCAATCGCGTGGTGACGTTTTATCGAGACGGTCGCGAGGAAATCGTGCAGTCTCTGGATGCAGTGACCGGTCGTTCACAGTGGCAGACTGCGTCAGCATGCAGTTATTCCGGTGGAGTTTCCAACGATACCGGTCCGCGTTGTGTGCCGGTGATTACAGGCGATGCGGTCATCACCTTTGGTGTTGAGGGTCGGCTGCAGTGTCTGCAGTTGTCGACCGGCAGCCGACTCTGGGAACGCGACACGACTGCAGATTTCAGTCCGCTGGAGGGTTACTTCGGTGCCGGCAGTACTCCGGTCGTTGCTGGCGATCGAGTGCTTGTCAATGTGGGTGGTCGCGAGGGGAATTCGGTCGTGGCGTTCGATCTGGCCACTGGCAGGACGCTCTGGACCGTGTTCTCCGACAATGCCAGCTATTCAGCTCCAATTGTCACGGAATATGACGGTCGGCAACTCGCGCTGGTCATCACACGACTGCACCTGACTGGCATCGATGTTGTCAGCGGCAGGCTGCAGTTTGCGATTCCGTTCGGGGCTCGCGGTCCCACAGTAAATGCAGCTACGCCGCTGCTGACGGGCGACAAGGTCTTTGTGACAGCAAGTTACGGAATCGGTTCGCGGCTGATTTCGCTGGCTGATCCGGAAGCCGCAGCTGTTGAGCGTGACGAGATGATTCTGGCTACTCAGTATGCAACCCCGGTGGCTGCGGCTGAGCGGAGTGATTTGATCTTCGCAGTGGATGGTCGGCAGGACGCCGGATCCGGTCAGGCTTCGCTCAAGTGTGTGGATCTGGCCACCTGGAAAGTGCTCTGGGAGGAGCGTGGGCTGGATTATGGATCGCTGATTCGAGTGAACAAGGAACTGCTCATGCTGACATGTGGCGGGGAGCTGATTCGTTTTGAGGCGAATTCCCGAGGCTTCCGAGTTTCAGCCAGACACCAGGTACAGGAGTCGACGGATCGTGGCTATCGACTGCCGGCGATTGCCAACGGGCGTCTGTTTATCCGCGATGATACGAAGCTGCGTTGTCTGCAGGTCGGCAAGTCATCCGGCGGCTGAACCGTGGTGGTCGGGTGTCGGTGCTGATCAGCATCTGACCGACAGTTTTCAGGGAGATTGTCTGCTGATGCGACGCATTGAATTATTCCGTTCTCCACGAGCATTCCTGTGCAGCGTTCCATGGCTGCTGCCTTGCTGCATACAGGCGGTGTTGCCGTGGTGCTTTGCTGTTGCGGCAGCCGATGAGGTCGTCGTTCCCGCTGAGAATATTCAGGCGGACGCCGAACTGTCATTTGAACGCGACATTCGTCCGATTCTGAAGACGTGGTGTTTCGACTGCCATGGCGGACAGGAAACAGAAGCGGGACTGGATCTGAGACTACGGCGGTTTCTGGTTCGTGGTGGAGAAAGTGGCCCGGCGGCTGTGCCGGGAAACCCGGCAGAGAGTCTGATTCTGCGGCGGGTGGCTTCCGGAGAGATGCCTCCTGGTGAAAAGAAGATGCCCGCAGCGGAGCGAGAGTTACTGCAGCGTTGGCTGGCAGCCGGAGCGCCCACGCTGCGAGCAGAGCCGAGTGAGATCCCTGACGGGCCGGGAATTACAGAAGAGGAACGTCAGTGGTGGGCATTTCAGCCGATCCGTCGTCCGGTAACTGCAGAGTTTCAGCATATGCCGCAGGTACGAACGGAGATTGATGCTGTGCTGTTCAGGCAGCTGCAGGAGCGGGGGCTGAGTTTTTCC
>JALRDR010000073.1 GCA_023262145.1 Planctomycetaceae bacterium
GTGGCAACAGAGGATGCGCAGTCGTCAGACCGCAGGGGAGTGAGATTTACGAACGCAGACTGGCCTGGCGTGGCAGCAGCAGATTACCTGGAATGTGAATTCGCAATTTCCTGATAAGGCGTACCTTGATCGCGAACTTCAGGAGGGTGCGGTGTCTGTTGTGGTCGGTGTTGGAATGTTGTTCAGCAGCGGTGGCGTGCTTCTCCGCAGACAGAAGCAACGTCAACCTGCTGAATCCTGAGTGGCCGACGGGGCTGCGGCGACAATGACTCTTCAGCGAGGGGGAGTGAACGGCATGAATCTGAGGGAAGTATTGCTTGCTGTGACTGCAGGGTTCTTTGTCCTGCCGATGCAGCCGATCGCTGCATCGGACTGGCTGCAATGGAACGGTTCCAGTCGCGATGGCATCTCGACGGAGCTGGGGTTTGCGGATTCGTGGCCGGAATCCGGGCTCAAAGCCGAGTGGACGCGGGAGATTGGAACTGGCTTCAGTTCCATGTCCATCGCTGGTGAACGATTGTTTGCGATGGGGCATCAGGATGGGAATGAGACGGTCTGGTGTCTGAACAGCCACACGGGGGACGTGCTCTGGACGCATGTGTACCGCAGCCAGCTGTTGCCGAATCTGCATGAAGGCGGCCCCTGTGCCACACCCACAATCGATGGCGATGTCGTTTATACCGTGGGTAAGGAGGGGCAGCTGTTTTGTCTGTCCATTGCGGACGGAAGTGTCGTATGGCAGGTGTTGCTGCAGGAAGCCCTGGACGTCAAGCTGCCCGAGTGGGGTTTCAGCAGTTCTCCGCTGATCCTTGGGGAGCAGCTGATCCTGGAGGCGGGGCGTGTTGTCTCCTTCAGCAAGCGGGACGGAAAGATGCTCTGGCAGACACCAAAGCATTCGGCCGGATATGGATCGGCAGCTCCGTTTCAGTGGCAGGAGCGAACGCTGCTGGCCACACTGGACTGTGAGGGACTGCGTGTACTGGACAGCGTTGACGGTGCAGAACTGGCGTTTGCCGAATGGAAGTCACCGTATGCAACCAATTCCACCACACCGATCATCAGTGGTGACAAAATCTTCATCTCCACGGGGTATAACGTGGGCTGTGGTCTGTTTCAGTTCAGCGGCAGCGGGCTGAAAACGATCTACACCAGCAAGGACATGCGAAATCACTTCACCAACTGTGTGCTGCTTGACGGCTGGCTATATGGAATTGACGGGAACTCTCACAATGGTCGCAACGCCACACTTAGTTGCCTGAACTTTGAGACGGGAGAGCTTGCGTGGAAGCAGCGGGGACCTGGCTGTGGTTCGCTCATCGCAGCTGACGGGAAGTTACTGGTACTGTCAGAGCGGGGCCCGTTGGTGATGGTACGTCAGTCTGCCGAGTCATATTCAGAGCTTGCCAGAACTGAGTTTCTGGACGGGCGTTGCTGGACCGCACCAGCACTTGCTCACGGTCGTCTGTACGGACGGAATGCCAGTGGACAGTTGAGGTGCGTGACGCTTCCGTAGCATCAGCGCAGCGGCGTAAACGGGCTATGAGTGGTTGAGTCGCGTCTGTCCTGCGTTGGGTGAGTGTTTAATCGGACAATCAATTCGGTCTCTTTTTTGCCATCGCGATGGGAAGGATTGTGGGCCTCCTTCCGTGGACTCCCCTCGATGCTGCGATTCATTCGAAGTGCCGCAATTGCGGTGATACTGCTGACAGCCATGAGCGGCGTCGTGTTGCTGGAAGAGAGTATTCGGCAGCAGACTGGCGGGCCGATTGAAATTTCGGGGCTGCCGATTCCGGGTGTGCAGATTGCAGGACAGTGGCATCCGGACTTTCTCTGGACGGGCCGGGCATGGAGGATTCGCATTCAGACTGAGCGTTCATTGCGGCTGCAGCTGGACGAGCGGATTTACGACATCCCGAGCGGCGACCACACGCTGTACTCCAATCATGACAGCACAAATACGGGTCAATACGGGAGTGCAGCGTACTGGGGCTATCCGCAGCACGTTCTGGTAAGTCTGCGATGACTCAGCCAGTTGCGGCCACAGGGGTCTGGACGGTGGCAGCCGTGTGAGCCGGGGTGTCTGCTGCGGGCGTACGGGCAACCGCGTGATGCGGGTGCCGTACCAGCTCTGCTCAGACAGTGAAGACACAGGCCAGCGGAGGCGATATACTTCCGACCGATAGCCGGACATTCCAGAAATCTTCCCGGAGCTACTTCGATGAGGTTAAGTTCTCGATTGCTGTGCACGTGTCTCTGTATGGCCTTCAGTTCACTGACAGTGCAATTCGCGGTTGCGAAGGAACTGAATGTGCCGGGTGAGCACAGGACGATCCAGTCCGCGATTGATGCCGCGGTTGCGGGTGACACGATTCTTGTCCAGCCGGGTGTGTATGCAGAGCGAGTGACTCTGCGGCCGAAGCTGACCCTTCGCAGTGTCGGTGTTGATGCGCAGGGTTCGCTTGGACTGACACGGGCCGAAGCGACAATCATCGACGGCGGGGGAGCTGCTGGAACGGGGCCGGGCATTGCGACAGCGGAGGGATGTGTCGTGGACGGGTTCACCGTTCGCAATGTGGGTGTCTACGACGAGCAGTCGTGGCAGAAGCACTATGAGACGCATGGGGAGGAGCAGTCCTACGATCACATTGGTGCGCCGGGGATCGCCGGAATTGCAGTGGACGGCGTCAATTGCGAGGTGCGTAATAACATTGTG
>JALRDR010001011.1 GCA_023262145.1 Planctomycetaceae bacterium
TTGCCTGATCGACTCTCAGATGCAACTGGCTGGGAACCCATCATTGATTGATCCAACAAGAGCCATCCCCAACACGGAAGAAGATCTCACGCCGGTCATGATGGCCGCATTGGACGAACTGACTGCTGATGACCGAATGATCGCGGACGTACAAAGAACGTGCCCTGTCACGGATATGCTGCTGGGGGCAATGGGGACGCCCATGCGAGTCGAACTCGAAGGGCAGTCCGTCCTGATCTGCTGCCCAGGCTGTGAGGAGCGACTTCGCAAAGATCCACAGAAATATCTGATGAAACTTGCCAGCCACAGCAGCGGTGTCGGATCCTCAGACGACGAAGCGGCAATCACGGAGGCGCTCGCTGGATTATCGTCCGCTGACCGTGAACTCGCCCAGACGCAACTCATCTGCCCCGTCGCAGAATATCGCCTGGGCGCCATGGGGACTCCGATCAAGGTTGATGTCCGTGGGGAGCCGATCTTCATCTGCTGCGAAGGTTGCCGAGAAGCATTGCTCGCCGATCCGGAGAAATATCTGGCCGTGCTTGCAGAACATCGATCAGCTGCGCCGGACGGCGGGCTGCCTCCGATGGGTGATTTTCAGCTGGAGTTGCCACCGGCAGGAGATTTCAACGTCCCCCCGCCAGGCGACTTTAATCCGCCCGATCCTGACGACACTCGGAAGACCGACCAATCTCGAAAACCGATTGGCCCGACCGCACTCCACTCAGAATCATGGGAACCGGAGGTGGTCCGATGATTAAGGGGATTCTCGATTTTTGTGTTCGTGAACGACTGGTGGTCTTACTGGCGTCGGTCGCCCTGATTACATTCGGCTGGTATTCCACCCAGAAAGTCCCGCTCGATGCGATCCCCAATGTCGGTGAAAACCAGGTGATCGTGTTGACGGAGTGGCCAGGACGCTCACCGAAGGACATGGAGGATCAGGTTACCTACCCGCTGTCGATCGCACTGCAGGCAGTACCGGGGTCAAAGAGCGTGCGCGGGAAGAGTATGTTCGGGTTCAGCTTCGTTCAGGTCACGTTTGACGACAGCATCGACTTCTACTGGGCCAGATCGCGCGTAGCCGAGCAATTGACAACGGTGTCTGGAAAGCTCCCGGAGGGGGTCACTCCCCAATTGGCTCCCGACGCGACCGCTTTGGGCCAAGTATACTACTACGTCCTCGAGCCACCGGCGGGAATGGACCTCGCTGAACTGCGTTCTAAGCAGGATTTCTTCGTCAAGTATGCCCTGCAGTCGGTGGATGGCGTCGCCGAGGTCGCGTCCATCGGAGGGTACGTGAAGCAGTACCAGATCGACGTCGACCCGGACGAGCTACGCTATCACGACATTCCGCTCAGTCGCGTAATCGATGCCGTCAAGGCATCGAACATCGACGTTGGTGCGAAAACGGTAGAAACGAGTGGAATGGAGTTCATCGTCCGTGGCAAAGGATTCATCGGTTCCGGGAAAACTGAGGCGGAGACCATCGAGCAGATCAGGAGCACCGTGATCCTGACGCGGGATGGCATTCCCGTGCGGGTCTCCGATGTCGCGCAGGTACAGACCGGTCCGGCCTTCCGTCGCGGGGCACTGGATTTCAATGGACAGGAAGCGGTGGGTGGTGTCGTCATCATGCGCTATGGGGAAAACCCACGTGATGTGATCGAGCGGGTCAAGGGCAAGATCGCGGCGCTGGAACCGGAACTGGACGGCATCAAAGTTCACGGCGTGTATGACCGCACGGGACTGATTGACGAGACGATTTCCACGCTGACGGAGGCCCTGGGGCAAGAAACGCTGATCACGATTGTGATTGTCGTGCTGTTCCTCCTGCACGTCCGCGCAAGTCTGATCATTGCGATCACGCTGCCGATGGCCGTATTGATGTCGTTTGCTGCCATGAAACTCTTTGGCGTCGACGCCAACATCATGTCACTGGCCGGCATCGCCATTGCCATCGGCACGATGGTCGATATGGGCATCATTGTGCTGGAAAACATCTACGACTCCCTGGCGGAATGGGAGCAGCAACCACAGCCCAAGTCGTCTAAGGCGCGGGAGCGACAACGTGTGGAAGTGATCTGCCGCGCCGCTGGCGAGGTGGTCCCGGCGGTTATGACCGCCGTGAGCACGACGATTGTCAGTTTTCTTCCGGTGTTCTTTCTCCCCGGCCGGGACCACAAACTCTTTGCGCCGCTGGCATGGACGAAAACATTTGCTCTGGCCGCCAGCTTGATTGTTGCGGTCACCGTGGTCCCGATGCTGGCCCGGACGTTTTTGAGGAGTGCACGGCCCTCCAGGTCACTCAGTTGGCTGGCCGGACTTGGCATGGCCACTCTGTTGAGCAGCCTCGCCTGGTTCGTGTGGTACGACCATCTTGATGAGTGGGCCCTTGTCACACCCGAGTGGGGAACTGCTCTGGCCGGAGCGATCGGATTTGTCTCAGGATGGCTGATGATGCGCGAGCGCATCCGGCCCATGGAAGAAAACCCCACCAGCCGCTTCACACGCTGGCTGTATGCCGGCCGTTTGCGTCTGGCGCTTAATCACAAACTCCTGATGCTCACGTTCCCCGCGGCAATTTTTGTCCTGGGACTCGGAGCATGGTTCGGTCTGCCGACCGTGCTGCGTCCGCTGGAATCTGTGGCGGGATTTTTTGGGGCGGACATGAACGAAGTGCCCGGTTATGTCGATGCCAAGCACACGTTCACTGGATTGAAGTCGGACGACTGGATTGCACTGGACGAGGGGAGCTGGTTCTACATGCCCAGCCTCTATCCAGCAGCCAGTTTCAATCAGGTCGTGGAAGTTCTGCAGTCTCAGGACGTACTGATCAAAGAGATCCCGGAAGTTGACAATGTCCTGGGGAAGATTGGACGCATCGACTCGGCACTCGATCCCGCCCCCGCCGCGATGGTCGAAACGTATGTGATGCTCAAGCCCAAGGACCAATGGCGGCCGGGAATGACCGAGCGCAAGATCTGGGATGAGATCAACGCAGTCGCCACGCTTCCCGGTGTCACGCCGGCCTCACCGCTGCAGCCGATTGAAGGACGTGTCGTCATGCTTCAGTCTGGCATCAAGGCGTCGATGGCCGTTCGCATCTACGGCGATTCACTGGAGGGTCTGGGGGAGGCGGCGATGGCGGTCGCCGAACAGTTGAAACAACATCCCATGGTCAATACCGGGACTGTGAATCCGGACATCGTGATGGGTAAGCCC
>JALRDR010000154.1 GCA_023262145.1 Planctomycetaceae bacterium
CAACCCTGTTCCCTGCGGCAATGATGCGTACCCGTCTTCGTCGATGCTCCACGTCTTCCGCACCAGACCCTCCGGCGTGATGCTGGGGTAATACTCGTGAGTCAGGTAAAACGGCACGGCAGCACTGCAGTGCAGGCTGGCTGTGGCCCCCAGATCGGTGGTCACACAATGGGGCGCCAGCGGCACATGAAATGCCTCCGCCAGTGTTGCGATCTTCCGCAGCTGGCTGATGCCCCCCGTGTGCGCGCAATCAACCTGCAGAATGTCTGCACAACCCTGCTGCAGATAAGGAATCACCTCCCAGATTGTTCGCGCCTGCTCCCCGACCGCCAGTGGAATACTGATCTGCTCCTTCAGTCGACGAAATACAGCCATGTTTCCCGGTACCGCTGGCTCCTCAATATATGTCACATCGTAAGCAGCGATGGCCTGAGCAAACTGAATCAGAAATGGTGGCGGCATGGCACAGTGCGCATCAAACATGACCATCCCGTCCGGTCCGACCCGTTCCCGAGCTTGCTCAATCTGCCGCACCATCGACTCAATCTGCTGCGGCGTCCCCGAAAACGGCTGCGGGCCGCAACCAATCTTGGTCGCTTTCGGCGTCGGATAGCAGTGCAGCTTGTCCCGCACCGGTCCACCCAGTAAACGATACACGGGCACGCCCCACAATTTGCCAGTGATATCCCATAACGCCATATCAATGCCAGCCAGCGTGTGCATCATGAATGGCCCGCCACGCATGTTTCGATGCGCTCGGTGAATCTTCTGCCACAGGTATTCAATTCTCGTCGGATTTTCGCCGTCGATGAGCTCATACAGCGACCGCGCCAGTTCAGCCGCCACATTCGGTTCCAGCTGATCAATTTCTCCCCAGCCGGTAACCCCAACGTTCGTTTCCAGCTTCAGGAATACCTTCCGCAGCACCGGTGTGGCGGTCAGACGCGTGATGCGAATCATGGATGAACGGTCAGCAACATTCGCTGCAGGATTCCCCGGATCATCATCGCCGTACGCAAGACTTTTGGCAGCTGCATACGCGGACGTCGACAATCCCAGCGAAGCCAGCCATGCTCTGCGCGTTGTCATCACCGTACCCTCGCCACTGACACCTGATTGTTCAGCCCGGCTCCACTCGCGAAGTGCTGCCGCACCACTGCCGGCCGCACCACTGCCGGCCGCACCACTGCCGGCCGTTACCACTGCCGGCCGATATCGCTGCCGGCC
>JALRDR010000239.1 GCA_023262145.1 Planctomycetaceae bacterium
GGGCAAGGTCGGCATCTCTTCCCGCCACGATGAGTGCATCTGAATCCTTGAGAATCTGATCGGGATCTGAGGTGAAGGTAATTTTCTCACTGAGCACGTCGTGGATGGCGACAACGGTGATGCCGTATTCCTGTCGCAACGCCAGTGAACGCAGCGATTTCCCCGTCCAGTCTGACGGTACACCCATTTCCTGAATACTGAAGCCTGCTGAAAACGGCACATAGTTGAGCAGCCCGGGACCAGAAAGACGCCGAGCGAGCGCTTGTGCAGAATCTCTTTCCGGAAAGATCGTCAGCGAAACTTTCAGTCGCTCCATCACACGCGCGTGATCCGCAGAGATTACCTTGACGTAAATCTCATGCACATCAAGATCGTGCAGAGCCATGGTGGTGAGGATACTGGAGGTGATATCGTCACCTGTGCTGACAATCGCCGCATCAGCACCCTTGACTCCCAGACGCTCCAGCGTCTTGATGTTTCTGCCGTCTCCGACAACAGCGCGAGAAACATTTGAAGCGACCCTTTCGACCGCTTCTTCCTGCATGTCGATCGCGATCACTTCGTGCCGTTCACTGAACAGAGATTCGGCAACCGCAGTTCCAAAATTTCCCAGACCGATCACGACAAATCGATTCATGTTTCAGCCCACCACAACATCTTCATTGGCGTATCGAAACCCATCAGCCCCCAGGCGCCGCACCGTGAGCGCGGCTGCCAGCGTGAGCATACCAACCCGCCCCAGAAACATCAGCAGAACCGCGATCAAACGACCTGCATCCGAGAGTTCCTGAGTCATCCCGGTAGATAGTCCAACCGTATTCAGAGCACTGACCGCCTCAAACACGCAGTCTCGCAGCGAAGCTCCACTGGCACCATCAGCAGACTCGGATATTGTCAGCAACAGCATGCCGATGAAGGCCACCGCGATTCCCGCAGTGAACAATCCAACAGCACGCGACGCAGTCTGTTCAGGGATCGTCCGGTACCAGGCCGTAGTGTGTTCATTGCCACGCAGTCGAGACCAGGCCACCATCAGAATCAGAGCAAATGTTGTCGTCTTCAACCCTCCGGCTGTTGAACCGGGAGATCCGCCGATTGACATCAGCAGCATTGTAATCAATACGGAACTGTCCGCAGCATCACCGTAATCAATCGAGTTGAAACCTGCAGTTCGAGCTGTAACGCTCATGAACAGACCATTGATCAGACGATCTGTGAACGCCATTCCGCTCAACGTGGAGTCCCATTCCAGAACCGTCAGCAGGCCCCAGCCTGCAAACAACAGCACAAGTGTCGTCACCAGAACAATTCGCGTCTGCAGTGACATGCGAAATGCGGTCTGGCTGCGAACTGCCCGAAGCTTCCGCAGCAGCTCGTGGTGAGTCAGGAAACCGAGCCCCCCGGCAATAATCAGACCGCTGATGACCAGCAGAATCTGAGGCTGCTGCTGAAAGCCCACGAGACTGTCTGAAAAGGTCGAAAAACCGGCATTACAGAACGCACTGACCGCATGAAAGACCGATGGCCAGATGGCCTCTCTCCAGCCCAGTAACGGACCCCAGAACGCGTACAGCAGGATTGCTCCGCAGACCTCGGAGATGATTGTGTAGCGAACAATTGATCGTGTCAGCTCACGCGGCGACAGGTGCGGAGCCGACTCGGTCCGCACAATCACAAGAGACTCCTGATGCAGGGAAAGTCGTCGACCGAAGGCGGCTATGATCAGACTGGTGAATGTGAGGATTCCAAGCGCCCCGAGCTGCACCAGCAGCAACAGAAATAACTCCCCGCTGAATGTCAGCCGATCCGCCGTCGTGATCACGCTCAGCCCAGTGACACAGACTGCACTTGTGGCCATGAACAGCGAGTCAATCCAGCCCAGCCGTTCGCCATCAAACAAGCCCGGGAGCAGACGGAAGCCGAGTACTCCCGCAAAAATCAGCAGCGCAAATGAAGCCACAAACAACTGTGGCGGCGTAATCCGCTGCCAGAAGCCACGTGGCACGAGCCTTCTCTGCAAGTCTGACTGCTGCGAATTTCGTTGAGCCATGGCCGAACAATCAGAACCACCGTACACCCGGAACTTCAGAACACCGCCGGAAACCAGTTCGTCCGGCAGTCCCAATTCTCTCGAACCTTAGCTCGAAAGGAAAGATCCACCCGGAATGCTCCGGGAAATTTGAAAAAACCTGTCCGGAACCGCGGATGATCAGTTCACCTGGTCCGGGAAATCCGCCTGACATCCCATTCTCGGCAATACATCCCAGGCCGTTCACTGATATCCTGTGAGGAGAGTGACTGCATTGAGAGTTTTCCCGCCGCCTGCCGCTGCAGATCCGCTGCCAGCAGCCGTTGCTGTGCAGTCTTCCCGGCGAATATGTTCCTTCTATTGGAAGTCCCAGGTTTCATGAGCAGTTCAGTTTTTGAAGAAATTCACAGTGAGCTGAAAGCGCTGCGACTGATTGATCCACACACTCACATCAATCCACACGCAGCTGCCTCCACAACCCTCGCAGATATTCTGGGCTACCACTACTACACAGAACTGGCACACTCGGCAGGAATGCCCCGTCAGCAAATTGAGGAAGCTGACCTCGCACCACAGGAAAAAGTGGGACGGCTCATCCCGTGGCTGCGGACCATCGAAAACACCGCTCAGTACAGCTGGCTGCTGGAAATGTGCAGAGAATTCTTCGGCTTCGAAGAAGAGCGAATCACGGTCGACAACTGGGAATCTCTTTATGAATCCTCACTCAGCCGAATGTCGCAGCCTGACTGGGAACAGCAGGTTCTCGAACAGTCGGGACTTGATCAGGTCTACCTGACCAATGATTTTGATGATCCGCTGACGGGATTTGACACATCTCTGTATGTCCCCTGCCTGCGAACCGATGACCTGGTCTTTCACTGCGGTCGCCGTGAAGTGCGTGAGCGTCTGCAGCAGGCCACAGGCACAACTGTGACCGGCACCGAGTCAATGCGTGCGGCGATCGGTGAGCTGTTCCGGCATTTCACTGCGAATGGGGCACGCGCTTGTGCAATCTCACTGCCCCCGGATTTCATTCCCGCTGCCGTTTCCGATGCGTCGGCTGACGGCGTCATAGGACATGTGTTCAGTGGCGGTGTCGCTGATCGGGATCAGATGATTCTGCTCAGTCAGTTTGTATTCTGGACTCTGGCAGACTTCTGCGACCAGTTCGGCATGCCATTTGACCTCATGATCGGTGTCAACCGCCGCGTCTATGAAGACGGTGTTTTTCAGGGCCAGGATCTGTTCGACAGCAGAGTTTCACTCATCCAGTACAAGGCACTGCTGAATGCCTTCCCGCGTGTACGTTTTCCCATTTCCGTGCTGGCCGAAACGAGTAATCAGGAACTGGTCAGCTACTCCTGGATCTTTCCCAACGTAATTACCAGCGGACACTGGTGGTATTCCAATATCCCGGTGTTCATTGAACGCGACACACGTGCCAGACTGCAGGCCGTTCCGGCCACCAAACAAATCGGTTATTACAGCGATATGTACAAGCTGGAATTTGCCCTGCCCAAATTCGGGATGTATCGCCGCATTCTTTCCAGAGTACTGGCAAGCGAATTTGTGATCGATCGCAACTGGAGCGTGGATCGAGCAGTTGGTCTTGGTAAACAGATCCTGCGCGGAAATGTGGAGTCAATTTTTGGGGCTCGCTCCTAGATCAGATGTTTTTCCAACCGGAGTTCGGAACTACAGCTTAAAAAACGCCGCTGGGTCGGGTATCCTTGGTGGGAGAGAAAAGTGGTCGGTGCAGACAGCAACCGACAAACTTGTCGGGGAGTAACCGAGCCCCTCAAAGTCTGCTCCTGAACAGCCCCCGTTGAATTCACTGGTCTCAATGCGAGAAGCGGCAATGCCACGGATCACAATCCTCCAGGCTGACAATCCTGAAACAATTGAAATCACCAGCTTTCCAGCCAAAATGGGTCGCAGTCCGGATGGCGCTGTGGTGATCAAGGACAATCCTCAGGTCTCAAGAACGCACGCGCAAATCGTGGAGATCGATGGTCAGTACTTCCTGGAAGATCTGGGGGGGGCAAACTTCACATTCCAGAATGGCAAACAGATCCCCCCCAAAACCCGCTCAGATGTGCCACTGGCAGATTCCGATCGCCTCAAACTCGGCCCGGTAAAGCTCCGCTTTGAGCTGGATACCACCAGACCCGGTGGCGAACTGCAGTCCTCCAGCGAGGTCGACCTCAGCGACGATCTGTCATCGACAATCATGGGTGAGTGCGACGCCAGCGGTGGGTTCGGAGTCTTCGAAGTCCGCGCCGAAGATAAACTGAAGGGAATCCTCCGAATCAACCAGAGCCTTGCCGGTCAGGTCGATCTGACGGAAATGGCTCCACGAATTCTTGATGCCCTCTTCGATATTTTCCCGCAGGCTGATCGCGGCAGCATCGTCGTGCAGTCAGATACTGCAGATCGCCTCGTTCCCGCAGCACAGAAACTGCGGAATGAGACGGAAGATGAATCAGTGCGGCTCAGCCGTACCGTCGTTCAGAAAGTCATGGCAGACAAGACAGCAATTCTCTCCGCTGATGCTGCCACTGATGAACGATTCAATGCCAGTGAGTCGATTTCCAGCCTCACTATCCGCTCCATGATGTGCGTCCCGCTCATCAGCCTGCAGGGCAACTCATTCGGTGTCATCAATCTTGATACACAGAATCCCATCAAGAGGTTTACTTCGGAAGATCTTGAACTGCTGCTGGCGGTCGCTTCACAGGCGGCAGTCTCCTATGAGACCGTTCGGCTGATGAAAAGCCATATTGAAAAGCAAAAGCAGGATGCCGAAATGAAGATCGCCATGCAGGTGCAGAAATCCCTGCTGCCAGAGGTGCTTCCTCAGGTTCCTGGCTATCAGTTCTATGCCTCCTACGACGCCGCTCAGGCCGTGGGCGGAGATTACTTCGACTGCTTTCAGCTGGAAAACGGCAAAATCTGTGTCTCATTCGGAGACGTCGCCGGAAAGGGCGTCCCGGGGGCTTTGATCATGTCACGAATCTCCAGCGTGGTTCAGAACACCATGGGCTTTACCGACGACGTGGGTGCGGCCATTTCACGGATCAACAAACACATGTGTCACAACATGGTTTCCGGCCGCTTTGTGACCTACACACTTGCTGTCATTGATACGCAGGCAAATCGCCTCTCAATGGTGAATGCCGGCCACTACCCTCTGCTCAACCGACACGCTGATGGTTCGCTCGAAGAAGTCGGGACTGAAGCAATCGGTATCCCGATCGGAATCATGGCAGATTTTCCCTACCAGGTCGTCGAACGCGACATCGCCCCCGGGGACCTGTTCGCCCTGAGGACCGATGGTGTTGATGAAGCGATGGCTCCGGACAGTCGTCTCTACACCACGGAACGCGTCGTTGAGTTCGTCAAATCCGGGCCGGCAGACCCGGAAGAACTTGGAAAAGCCATGCTCGCCGATGTTCGCAAACATGCCGATGGCCGCGCACAAAACGACGATATCGCCATCATGACCTTTGGGCGACTGCAGTAGTCCGCAGTGATCGAAACGCTGTCCCTCGTTACAACAGACCAGAATGCGGCACCCTGATAGCGCCAGGACTCGACAGAGACCTGCTATCCCCGCCCTGTGATGCCACTGCAGTGGGTACTCCGCTCAGAGTTCCTGTAGCAGAGCATTCGTCATGTAAGCGAATGCAGTCGACAATGATGTTCCTCGTGACCACCACCGCCTCAGCTGGTAATCTGCTCATTCCCTGACCTGCTGTCCTGCTGCGAGCCATGGCCAATTGTTGGCCCGCCGACATGATCGAACTCTGCAGGCAGTCTCCGGGCAGCATGATCCGGCCAGTCACGACTCATTGTGTCGTCGATGCGGTTTTTTCTTCCGCGTCCTCGAGACGTTGATACAGCGGCAGATGTCGATAGTAGACTTCGAGCGTCATGATGCTGAGCGCAGTCTGATAAATTCGACCACCACCACGACCATGCGGATCAGTGACATCCCAGCTTCCTGCACCGGGACCATCTTTCAACTGCGTTGAGACAAGTTGCTCACGCATGCGAAGATTCCACTGCTGCCATAGCTCACCGCCCCAGTGATGCATGACCTGAGTCGCGTAGTAGTTGTAGTAAATGTTCTCGCGACTGGGACCTGCCATGGCAAGTTGGCGTACCCCCGCTTCCAGTTCCGGACGATCCTTCTTCCATCCCATATACATTCGACAGAGCAGCCCAACCGCTGTCATCGGATTTGTCGGACCACCACTGCGTGTGTAGCCATACCTCGCACCATTCTCTGACTCCACCGAATCCAGAAACAGGCGTGCGTCCTGCAATGTGTTGGATCGAACAGAAATACGCCGCGCCCTGGCGCTCTGCAGAGCCATGATCTGCCAGCCAGTGACCGATGTATCACCCGGTTCGTTGGGACGGTAACGCCAGCCTCCACCGATCGGATCCTGAGCACGTTCGATGTAACGAACTGCCGCCGTTGCAGCTCTGCGCAAAGTCTGATCACCCGGAGCCATCGCACTTGCTTCGCAGAGACAGATTGTTGCTATTCCCTGTACATACATCTGCGAATTCCCCTGGGCTGTTCCACTGAGCTCCAGCCCCGACGATGTCGCCTCCGAATTCTTGAGCAGGTACGCCAGCCCCCTGGTCACGGTATCCTTGTAGATTCCATCCGCCTCATGAGTGTGCCCTGCGCCGAGAAATGTCAGTAATGCCAGCGCGGTCGCTCCCATCTGCGTTGCCTGCAGAGTTCCCCCCTGCCCGGCGGCACCAACCTGAGCGAAATTCCAGGAGCCGTCTTCCTGCTGGATCTTCTGCAGCCACGTCAGCCCGGTGTTGACCGCTTTTTCGCTCTCAGCCGTCCCACCGTACTTGCGAACCGCGGCCTGTCTGCCACCCGCTGAACGCCCACCGAATTTCCCCTTGATCACCGGAATCTCGCTGATTTCCGTCAGGTCCTCCACCGGCAGGGTCAGATCGCGGAGGTCGGGCGATTCCATCTCCATACGGTCAGTGCCGTTGTCGACCGCAGCCAGCATCTCCTGCAAGGTGCTGTCAAATTCCAGATCTCTGAGCGAATCCGGCTGCACGATCCTGTCCAGCGCCGTCACATCTACAGCGTCCAGGTCGTCCGTCAAAACCCCCGAGATACTGAAGAGTTCACTGGTGGCTGAATATGGCAAAAGCCAGCAGGCAAAGCACAGAGCCACGAGCAGATGAACAACCATACTGCCGATCAGCGTGCCCAGCTCACGGCGACGGTGCATGAGCAGACCTGGGAAATGATGCAGCAGGAATGCTCGCAACCCACGCCCGGATGAAACCACGGACACAGCCCATGCAGGAGGCTTGTTGCGACGTGACTTTCTGCTTGTCTGCTGACTTACCTGACTCAGGACAGACCCTGACCGTTCCTCAGGAGAAAATCGGTTTCGCCCGGGTGAAGAATCTGGTGGAGTTTCAGGAGACTCAGCTGACATCGCCCCGCAGAAGTCGGCCCGAATGGAGAGGAAAATGATCGCAAACTCTACTGATGCTATCGGATCGAACTGCAGAGAAACACCGGGAAACGGCCCCCCCGGGCAAACTCCGCAAAAATCCACCCGCAGCAGGCATCGCGGCTCTCAGCAATCCTTTACTCTGCCGGCCGCCCAGTCCGCCAGCTGCTCTCTGCGGATCTTGACATTATGTCGTGTGTCAACGGGAAACGAACGATGAAACAGGATTGTCGTGATCGACCTGGTGAGTTCACTTGCAGCTGCAAGCTCCAGCAGTTCCTTCCTGAGTGCATTTTGCTCCGCTGCACTGTCCGGAAAACTCCCCTCCTCCGGCTCCACAACCAGAACTGGACGCTGGGCTCCATGCCTGCCAATGCCGACGAGGGCTGACCGATAAATCCGAGGGTGCTCGTCGAGAATTGCTTCACAGCAGACAGAGTACATCGGGCCGTTCGGCGAATGCACGATATGTGCCTGACGCCCGCAGAACCAAAGGCGATCCTGCTCATCCAGATACCCTACGTCCCCCATGCGGTGCCAGAATGTGTCGTGATCTCTGATCTTGGCTCTGATAGTTGCCTGCGGACGACGAAAGTACTCCCGCGTCGCCATTGGCCCTCGAACAATAATCTCGCCGATTTCTCCCACAGGCAACTGCTGTGCCTCTGCCATGTTCGCAATGACTCCGTCAGTTGACGCGATGATGCGCACCTCAACGCCTGCAAAGACGGTCCCCACACAGGTCCCTGCTCCCCTCGCGGACAGCCGGGCTGTCTGTTCCAGCACTTCGCGACCACCAATCGAAGCAACCGGAAGACATTCCGTAGCACCGTAGGGAGTAAACAGGTCGGCATTCTCACTCAGAGCGTTTGTCATTCGACGCAGGACATGCAGTGGCACCGGCGCGCCAGCCGAGAGTATTCGATTCAGCTTCGGCAGCTTGCGGTCCTCTGCTGCACACGCTCGACCAACTCGATTCCACATCGCCGGTGAGCCGTAGGCCTGAGTGACCGAGTGATCCTCAAACGCAGTGAAGATCATCTGTGGATCGACATCCGCCGGACGTGCAGGATTCATATCCGGCACAACAGTCGTCACCTGCATGGCCAGATTGAACAGCGCAAACAGCGGAAAGCCGGGAAGATCTGTTTCTCCGGGACGAATCCCGTAGCGTTCACGAATCAGTTCCACCTGCTGGTTGAACATACCATGCTCATACACCACACCCCTGGGAGGCCCGGTGCTTCCGCTGGTGAAGATGATTGCTGCAGGATCCCCCGGCTCCATTCCTGGTAACGTGTTCGCCTGCTCAGAACCAGCTCGTACCAGATCCCGCAGATCGGTGCACCCGAATCGCAGCAGGCTGCGGCCCACAATGACGTTATGTCGAGCCTTGCGAAATCGCCACGGCATCAGTCGCCGCAGCAGGTGCACCTGCGGTATTGCCAGAAACCCGTCAGGATCCGTCTCATCAAGACAGCTGAGCATGCTGCTGCGACCCATCCCCGGATCAACCAGCACACACACCGCACCAGCACGAAATACGGCAAACGTCAACGCGATGAACTCAATCGATGGCCTGACCATCAGTACCAGCCGGTCGCCAGGCTTTACTCCCCGGCTGATCAGACCGCAGGCAAGCTCAGTCACATACCCGTCCAGACGGCGAAAACTGATTTGTGTCCATGCAATCCGTCCCAGCAGATCGCGGCTCTGAGGAAAGATTACGGCAGGCTGCTCCGGCACAATGGCAGCCGATTCCATCAGTCTGTCAGCAATGTTCATGGGTGAATTCAGAGAAAGACTCAGAGATCAGCAAACGACCACCGGGCTCACCCGATGGTCTCCATACCGTCAAACCAGTCACTTACGTCAAAGTATAACGATCTTTCGGCGGGTTTTCGCCACCGTGTCCGTGACCACGCAGACGCCACAAGAATCCGTCGACCATGTTGGATTTCGGGACTTCGGCAAGCTTTAGCGATTCTGCAGAAGTCGTGAACCATAACGAATAGAAACACCAAGTTCGCACATACGCATCAACACGCACTAATTGCCGGTGACAGTGACAACATCTGCAGGCGTCCTGACCGATGAAAGCCCTTACGATGGCTCTGAAGCCTGCCTTCTGCTGTCGCAATCAGTCAACCCACTGGAGCAACGGGGCTCTCACCCGACAGATCACCTTGCTCAGATTATGGCCGGAAGGGATTCCGCAGCGGATACTCAGACCGCAGACCGTTTTCCCCACATCATTCC
>JALRDR010000264.1 GCA_023262145.1 Planctomycetaceae bacterium
GTCCATGACCACCAGCAATCAACTCGCCACCGACCTGCAGGCTTTCAACTCAACAGTCCTGGATCGTCACCATGAAACGTCGCACCTGTCTGCACTCCCTTTCATCAGCCACTGCACTTTCGCTTGCCGGACTGCAGGGACGCACACTGGAAGCGAAGGCCGACAACAGCCCGCTGCTGCACCATCCGGCCCGGGCAAAACGTGTGATTCTGCTGTTCATGCACGGTGGCCCCAGCCAGGTTGACCTGTTCGACTACAAGCACGAGCTGCAACAACGCGACGGACAGGATTTCCCGGGCAAAATGCCGGGCAATCTGGATGCCAGGACGACCCTGATGCGGTCGCCCTGGAAATTTGCTCGACATGGGGAATCAGGCCACTGGGTTTCCGAACTGCTGCCGCACACCGCACGAATGATTGACAGACTGTGCGTGGTCAAATCGATGCACAGCCGTGGCCAGTCGCATGGGCAGGCCGTTTCCATGCTGCACACTGGCAGCGACAATCTGGTCCGCCCTTCAATCGGCGCCTGGGTCTCGTATGGGCTGGGCCGACAGAACAACGATCTGCCGGCATTCCTCTCGCTCGGCCCCTCCAGCGGACATGGTGGCCCACGAAATTACGGTGCGGCATTTCTGCCCGCAGAACATCAGGGAACCCCCATTGGTCGCCAGGGAAAACTGGGGGACGCTTCCATTGATCACCTGCAGCCTGCCAGCCCGGATGCTGACCGACAACAACGACGATTGCAGCTGACACAATCTTTCAACCAGGCACATCTGCAACGGGTGGGACCAGACGCTCGGATCAGCGGAATGCTGGAAACGAACGAACTTGCCGCACGGATGCAGCGTGCCGCTCCACAGGTGCTCGACCTGTCTCAGGAAAGCGAACAGACCCAGCTGATGTACGGCATCGGACAGCAGCCCACAGACAACTTTGGCCGCCAGTGCCTGCTTGGCCGACGGCTGCTGGAAGCAGGGGTACGCTTTGTGGAACTGTCCACTGGAAACGTCTGGGACCAGCACGGCGGGCTTAAAGAGGGCCACGAAAAGAACTCCCTCGCCACTGATCAGCCGGTTGCCGCATTGCTTATAGACCTTGAACAACGCGGGCTGCTGGACGACACCCTTGTTGTCTGGACGGGTGAATTCGGCCGCACTCCGACAGTGCAGGGCAGCAATGGTCGCGACCACAATCCGCAGGGATTCTGCTGCTGGCTTGCCGGTGGTGGTGTGCGGCCCGGTTTTTCATGGGGCGAGACCGACGACTTCGGCTACTACGCTGCGGTTGACCGTGTCCATATGCACGACCTGCACGCCACAATTCTGCACCAGCTGGGTCTGGATCATGAACGGCTGACATGGCGCTACGCAGGTCGTGATTTTCGCCTCACCGACGTCTCCGGGAATGTTGTCCATCAGATTCTGCAGGGCTGAGTGCTCAACGCCGCCCTGCCTGCGAACAGCAAGGGATGCGCCAGTCACTCCGATTCACCGCATCAAGGACCACAGCGGCTCCCCTGAGTGCGGGCAATCATGCAAACAGGTCTTCCACAACCCGACCATGCACATCTGTCAGACGGAAATCACGACCCGAATAGCGGAAAGTAAGCTGCTCGTGGTCGATCCCCATCAGGTGCAGAATCGTGGCGTGCAGATCATGCACATGCATGCGGTTTTCCTGTGCTGCGAAACCAAATTCATCGGTCGCTCCATACGCCATTCCGCCTTTTGTCCCGCCACCGGCCAGCCAGACCGTGAAGCCGTGGTTATTGTGGTCACGCCCCATTGAACCTTCGGACACCGGCGTGCGACCGAATTCTCCTCCCCACAAGATGAGCGTTTCTTCGAACAGCCCGCGTTCCTTGAGATCGTTGATGAGCGCTGCGATCGGCTGATCAACCGCCTGTGCCTTGCCGCGATGATCAGCGATGTTCCCGTGATCATCCCACGGCTGGCCATTGCCATAAAACAGCTGCACCATTCGGACGCCACGCTCTACCAGCCGCCGCGCTGCCAGACAGCCGTTGGCAAATTCACCGTTCCCGTATGCATCTCGCGTCTGCTTTGTCTCCCGTGAGAGGTCAAATACCTCCTGTGCCTCTGTCTGCATACGGAATGCCATCTCCATCGACTGAATTCGCGATTCCAGTGCGTTATCTGCCCCGCCACGCCGACCAAGATGCAGTTCGTTCATCTGTTTAAGCAGATCGAGCTGTTCACGCTGAGCAGCCAGCGATACCGAACCGTTACTGATGTCCTGAATCACGTTTCCGGGATCCATGCGGGAATTATTGATCTGGGCTCCCTGGTAGATACCGGGCAGGAAGCGGTTCCCCCACAGCGCCGGCCCCACGACCGGTTTGCCCGGACACAACACCACAAAACCAGGCAGATTCTGGTTCTCGGTTCCCAGCCCATACAGCAGCCACGAGCCCATCGACGGTCGTGTAGGCTGCGTTTCACCGCTGGTCATCATCAGCAGGGAGGGTTCATGGTTGGGGATATTGGTGTGCATTGAACGCACAACACACAGATCGTCGGCACACTCAGCCAGATGCGGAAAGATCTCACTGATCTCCAGGCCTGACTGACCATGTTTTGAGAATTTGAAGGGCGACCTGAGCAATCCCCCAGTCTTCCGTTCGGTTTTCAGATCTGCCCCTTCCGGTCGCTGTCCATTGTATTTTTCCAGTGCCGGCTTCGGATCAAAAGTATCCACCTGCGACGGGCCGCCATTCATGAACAGATGAATGATGCGTTTTGCTCGCGGAGCAAACATGGGTTGCCGGGGAGAAAGCGGATTCCCAGGAACAGCATCCTGCGCTGCAGCTGCCAGTTCCGACTGCAGCAGCCCGGCAAGGCCGAGTGCACCGATGCCGGTTCCCAGCCGCTGCAGCATCTGACGACGTGAAACACCGGGCATGCGGCTGAGCAGGGGGAGTGCGGGAATTATCTGCATGGTTGTGGCTCCGTGAGAACGGATTCCTTGCGAATCCAGAATCGCTGTTGTCAGCCTGAGTCAGTCGATGTACATGAATTCATTACTGGCCAGCAGAACCTGCGTGTAACGCGCAAGACGGCTTAGCTGTGTTCCCTCTCGCTGCGCTTCAGTATCGCTCTGCTGCAGGAATGCCTGCCCGAGTTGCAGCTCCGGTTCCGTCACCTCACGTCCGTACGCCAGGCGAAATGCCAGGCGAATCCGCTGAGCATCAGAATCGGGGGCCTCCTGCTGCAGCCGCTGGGCAAACGCTTCCGCCTGACGCAGCATGAAGGGACTGTTGATGACAAACAGTTGCTGCTGCGGAACGGTGGTTTCGGATCGCGTGGAACTGGTGATATTAGGGTCTGGAAAATCAAACAACCGCAGCATATTGTCCAGCTCATGGCGGCTGATGAATGCGTAGACAGTCCGTCGAGAATTATCAGCATCCGTCAGGCGAGTCGAAGGGCCTTGCTGAGCTGGATCCAGCCGGCCGGAAACAGCCAACAGGCTGTCTCTCCACGCTTCAATATCCAGACGCTGCCGCGGCATTCGCCACAACCAGCGGTTATCCGCATCGCTCTGCTCGTTTGAGGAGTTGCTGCTGCTGTCCAGCTGATACACCGCCGAAAGCATGATTTCCCGATGCAGGGCCTTCATCGACCAGCCTTCCTCAATCAGCCGCAAAGCCAGATAGTCAAGCAGCTGCGGATGCGAAGGAGCCTCACCGAGACTGCCAAAATTATCCGGAGTGGCCACCAGTCCACGACCGAAGTGATGCTGCCAGATGCGATTTGCGATCACGCGTGCCGTGAGCGGATTATCCGCGGAGGCGATGGCGTCGGCCAGTTGCAGTCGACCGCTGCCGCCTTGATATAACGGCGGCTCGTCGCCGGCCAGGATCTTCAGAAATCGCCGGGGAGCACGTTCGCCCTGATTGGCCGGATTGCCTCGCAGGAACACATTCATGTCCTCCGCCCTCGCTTCGCTGATCACATGCGCCTCCGGATAACGCTCCGGCACGTCCTGTCGGAGCTGTTCGAGTTCCGCCCGCTGCTCCGCCAGTTCCTGCCTGCCTGCCTCTGGCAGCAGCTCTTCCAGCTTCTTCGGATCAACAGCGAAGATCCCCTTTTCACCGGAGATCCTGGTGAGCAGATCTTCGCTGCCCACGCTGAAGTCGGAGGGCATCGATGTGTACAGGCGAAACTGCACAGTCGCATTCTGCCCGCATCCCCCCTGATCGGTGCCGCTGTTGTCCAGCCCGGCGATTCCCCGAAACCGCGTCACTCCGTCCGGCAGGTCATAGGCAATCAGAGAACTGGCATGAGTTCCCAGGCCGTTCTCGTACGACTTGCCACCAATTCGAATTGGCTGTCCCTGCACATTCTGATTGCGATTGATGTTGCCGTACGTGGCTTTGGCAGTCGTCCACTGCAGATCCAGCAGACTGATTTCGCCGTCAGCTGTCACCAGTGTGGGATTTACCCAGTCCGTATGATCACAGCTGTTCCCATCACCGGCGTCCGTGACAACCAGAAACAGCTTTTTTGCGCCGGTCAGATCGACATCGATTTCCACTGCGGGCGCTGAGTGATTTACGATGCGACTGGTGTACACGGCATTGCCAGGCTGATCGATGCCGCGAAGTTCCTGCAGTTCGGCGTCCGTCAGTTCACCATCCCGCTGTTTGAGCAGCAGTTGCAGATAACGCTGAAAACCAGTGGCGGCATTTGTAACATCTGCAGGCACTGCTGCATCCGCCGCAACGGAAGCGGGCAGGGCCGCAAGTTCGTCCTGCAGGACCTGCACCAACCGCAGTCCACTGGAATCCTCCTTCAGGAATTTCACCCAGCGGCTCAGGAAATCCCGGTCCAGCCCGCCTGCTGCAGCCACCTGATCTGCATTTTTCGGCTGCGAACTGCGAGCTGTCTGCTCCACGCGAAATGCTGCCGTGAGGTAATCTGCGACACGCTGTAATTCAGCTTCACGAATTCTCGGACCAGATGCCGCAATGGTTTCAGAAATCTTCTTCTCCAGTTCCTTGACCCGTTCCTGCGCCTGATTCCACAACTGCACATCCTCCTGCGGGACGAGCGGTACAGTCTGCAGCTGTGAACTGTGAAAGATGCCGGCAAGGGAGTAGTAATCCTGCTGCGGAATCGGGTCGAATTTATGGTCGTGACACCGAGCACAAGACACGGTCAGTCCCAGAAAACCGCGTGTCAGCGTATCGACACGGTCATCCAGTTCATCAGCACGAGCCCGAGCGGCGTCGGTGTTCTTGTAGTACTGGGCCCCCAGTCCAAAAAAACCGAGTGCGGGCAGTTGTGCAAGTCGTTGTGTCTCTGCGAAGTCCATCAGGTCGCCAGCAATTTGCAGCCGGACAAACTGGTCAAAGGGCAGATCCTGGTTGAACGCCTGAATCACCCAGTCGCGATAACGGTACCCGCTGGTATTCGGTGTCACGGAAAACGTGTGTGCCTGATCTTCGGAGTAGCGGGCGACATCCAGCCAGTAGCGTCCCCAGCGTTCACCGTAATGCGGTGAGGCCAGCAGACGATCAAGCACCTTCGCGAATGCCTGTGGAGACTTGTCAGCGACAAATGAATCGATCTCCGCAGGTGTCGGAGGCAGCCCGATCAGGTCGAAAGTCGCACGTCTCAGAAGTTGTTCCCTGCCTGCCGCAGCCACAGGACGCAGACCGCGAACGTCCAGCTGAGCCATTATGTGATAATCAATCTCCCCTTTTGGCCATGCGATATTGCTCACCTGCGGCCGCTCCGGGCGAACAGGAGCCTGAAAAGACCAGAACTTCCGCGCAGAATCAAAATTGATCTCACCTGAGACACTGGCTGCAGCGCCATCACGAGGATCCACTGCGCCTGCGACGATCCATTTCTCGAAATCCTGTATGACCTGATCGGGAAGCTTGCCTTTCGGAGGCATTTCAAACGACTCATGCCGCAACGCCTGCAGGAGCAGACTCGACTTGCCGTCCCCCGCTGTAATCGCCGGTCCGGAATCACCGCCTCGCAGCAGCCCTGCAGCGGTGTCTACCACCAGACCTGCCTGAATGGGTGAACTCTGAGCCGAATGGCATTCATAGCAATGCTGCACCAGCACCGGGCGAATCCGCGATTCGAAGAATTCCAGCTGTTGTGATTTTTCAGCAGCAGACTCGTCAGCGGTCAGGACAGCCGGAAACGCCAGCAGAAAAACCGACAGCAGCAGGCAATGCAGGAGAAGGTTGCAGCGCTGCGGCAAAGAATCACAGGACGTCATGGGAATGTCCCGAAAGAAGGTCAAAGGCAGGATATGGAGGGAGCAAAAATCCGGGAGGGGCAGGCAAAAGCGGGGCGTGCTGAACGGTCCAGACACCCGTTGCGAGCGAAAGATGACTTCACAGCCGACTTCACAGCCGACATCACAGCCGGCACCCACAGGCATCGCCAGGACTGTTCCAGCAATGCCGTTACAGTACAGTTCGACACTCAAGGCCCGTCTGATGCAGTCAATGCAGGCTTCTCAGCATAGTCGACAGCAGCAGTCACGGCGAGAGCGGAGATGTGTCGGAACGCCGATTTTCCATCTGCAATGGCAGACAAGACCATCTCAATTTCACGCAAAATACAGCAATCCTCAACGCGTCGGAACGACTGTCGATCCGTGCACAAGGCTTTGCTATCCTTTGTACCTGAAACTCTGAACACCTTATCCGGCTGAATAATCGGCAGAACGATGAATGACTGACCCACGGTCCGAACACATGATCGACAGCCCCGGTCCCGCTCTGAAGACGGGTCCGCGGAGGCGTTTTCTGCGAGCGGGGCAACTGATCGGACTGGGCATCAGCGGTCTGATCCTGACCGGGACCACGGTCGCAAATCGACGTGCCGACGGTGCCACCGACGCGATGATTTCGGTCTACGTAGGCGGCGGCATCCTTCTGCTCTGGCTGACGTCATGGCTGCTGATCTTCAATCGCCAATCGTTCCGGAAACGCGTGGTCCTGGTGGCGTTGATCGCAATGGCGGTCGTTGGTTTCCGACTATCGGTGCGGGAAGTGTGGTTTGACGGCGACATGCGCCCACGAGCTCGCTTTGTCTGGAATCAGCCGTCGCCTCAGGACCGCGCTCAGCAATGGTTGTCCGAAAATGCTCCCTCAACACCGCTATCACAGAACGGTGATCCAGCTCCCTTGCAGATTACCTCTGCAGACTGGGCTGAATACTGCGGCCCCGGGCGAAATCGCATTGTCTCTGAAGCACTCAGCACGCTGGACTGGGAAACGTCGCCGCCGCTGGAACTGTGGAGACGACCGGTGGGACAGGCGTGGTCATCCTGCGCCATTGCTGACGGACTGCTGTTTACTCAGGAACAACGACAGCAACAGGAGTGCGTCGTCTGCTATGACGCCAATACGGGTGAAGAACTGTGGCGCCATGAGGACATCGCGCGCTATGATACAGCACAGGGTGCCGTCGGACCTCGCGCTACTCCGACCGTTACCCCTGAAGCAGTTTTCGCTCTGGGTGCCACCGGAATTCTGAATGCGTTGCAACCACGCAGCGGTCGATTGTTGTGGACCACCAATATCTGTGCTGACGCTGAAAGCGATATGGTGGAATGGGGGATGAGCGGATCGCCGCTGATTTACGAAGACACCGTGATTGTCGATGCCGGTAGTGCGTCAGATCGCGGCATCGCGGCTTATGCCATGAAAGACGGCAGCAAAGTCTGGAGTTCCGGCAGCCATAAGGCGGGGTACACATCACCGCGACTGGAAACTCTGCTGGGAAAAACCACATTACTGGTGTTCCATGGCGATGGCCTGGAAGCGTTAACTCCGAATGACGGAACCAGTCTGTGGTTCTATCCATGGACGAATCAGTACAAGATCAATGTCGCTCAGCCGATGCTCTGGAATGAACAGATCTTTCTCAGCAGCGGCTATGATTCCGGGTGTGTCCTGCTGGACCCGGCACGATTGAAACCACTTGCTGGTGATGCTTCCGTGCAGACACCCACAGAGGTGTGGCCGCGAAATCGCAGCCTGAAGCTCAAATTCAACGAAGCGGTTCTGTTTCAGGATCATGTCTACGGACTGGATGATGGGATTCTCGCATGCATCCGCGCAGCTGATGGCAAACGACTCTGGAAACGCGGCCGCTACAAGTTCGGCCACGTGCTTCTGTGGCAGGACAAGCTGCTGGTACAGGCCGAAGATGGTGATGTCGCCGTTGTCGAGGCGACGCCGGATGATTTCCGGGAGCTGACCAGGTTCACTGCCCTCAGCGATCGCACATGGAATGTCCCGGTCCTGAATCGCGGCCGGCTGTATGTTCGAAATGCTGCCGAACTGGCTTGTTTTCAACTGCCTGCAGGAGTCGTACCGACGAATGGTGCCGAGGGCAAAGCGGCCGAGTGAAGCAGATTTGGCGAGCAACAGGAGCACCGGCAGGATCACCCTCAGAACGTTGAGAATCGATCACAGGGGTCTGCGACCATGACCGAAAACGGATGTTTTCAGTTGTCCGGGCAGTCAAAAACCGCGATAGTACGTGGGTACAGCTTTGCTTAACTTCTGTTGCGGGTGAATCCAGTGTCTGACACTTCCGAAGACAAGAAGCAACGAAAAGTCACTCAGCTGGGTGATTTTGAACTGAAGAAGGAGCTGGGGCAGGGCGGCATGGGCAAGGTCTATCTCGCGCGCCAGATCAGTCTCGATCGGCTTGTCGCCATCAAAACGCTCACGCGTGAACTGGCGAAGCGGGACGGCTTCGTTCAACGATTTGAACGTGAAGCAAAATCGATGGCAAAAATCGACCACCCCAATGTGGTCAAGATTTTCGCAGTCGATGCTTACCGAGGCGTGCATTTTGCTGCCATCGAATACATTGACGGGCTCAGCGTACTCAAATGGCTGGAAAAACTCCGGCAATTCTCTGTTGGCGATGCCCTGCACATCACAATCCTCTGCGCCGAAGCACTTCAGCATGCTCACGCACAGAACATGGTGCACCGCGACATCAAGCCGGACAATATCCTCATCACCAGCAAAGGTGTGGTCAAAGTTGCCGACTTCGGACTGGCCAAAGCGCTCGACGAAGATGTGTCCGTCACGCAAAGCGGCACCGGTCTGGGCACGCCACTGTACATGGCTCCTGAGCAGGCACGAGATGCAAAGCATGTCGATCATCGATCAGACATCTACGCCCTCGGCGTCAGCCTGTATCACATGCTCACCGGCCAGCTGCCGTTCGCTGGTGAATCGACGCTCGAGCTGATCATGGCGAAGGAGAAAGGCA
>JALRDR010000288.1 GCA_023262145.1 Planctomycetaceae bacterium
TGAATGCCATGCTCAGAAGAGAAGCTCTGGGAACCCTCACGGCCATCGTTTCCGGTACAGTCCTGAATCAGCCAATACTGGCGTTTTCCGGTGCCGCAGATGTTTCTGAAACAACAGATCCGTTTGCTCTCACTGCACAGATTCTGTCGTCCAAAGCTGCAACACTGGCTCCACAACTGGCCACGCAGCTCAACGAAACCTCTCGCCTTTGCCGCCAGGCGGGCTCAATTCAGCGCACCACTGCCGCAGGACCAGCCTTCTGGCAGGCAGTCTGCGACTCACTGCGGCGAATCGGTGAACTGACCGGGCAGGGACACCTGCACTTTGCCGATCATGCACTCCTGCCGGTCGCTGTTTCCACGGCATCACGGCAGGCAGAATCAAGTCTGCGGCAGGTCCTCTGCAGCTGAGCCTCTGCAGCTGAGCCCCTGCAGCTGAGCCCCTGTCGTTCACAGGCAACCTGCCAAAGCGTCGCAAATCTCCTCAGCCCTGCTCATTCTCATCAGCAGGCCGGTCCTGATCGCCAGCTTCGGACTCGTCCTTCTTCAGCCCGAAGGCATCCTCCGCGGGCTGCCCTGAATCCTGATAACGTGACGACTCGCTTTCTGCCTTCAGGCTCCGCGGATAGTGACGGATATCCTCCGTCATGATCCCATGCGGACCCACAGCCCCAAATCGCTCTTCTGTAAAGCGAATCCCATGCGTGTCCAGAATGGTCGCTGTCTGTAACTCCAGTCGGGCCAGGTCCGTATTGTAGGCGGTCAGAGCCTGAGCCTCGGATGCCACAGTATTCGCCCAGTCAGTAATCGCCAGCAACTCGTTCAGCACGTTTGTACGCCCCGTGCCCCGCTCCGCTCGCTGCAGTTTCACACTGGTCCACGCTGCATCACGCGCCTCCCGATATGCATCATACTGTGCCAGATTCTGCTCAGTGCTCCGCAGTACGGTGGCCAGATCGTGTTCCAGCTGATGCAGGTGCTGCTGAATCGCAGCGCGGTCCCGAGCCAGAATCAGTTCCTGAGAACGAACGGCCGCCCGAGATTCTCGCAGAGACAGCGGCACTGAGAATGTGATTCCCATCGACCAGCTCGTGTTCTCTCCCAGTCCCGGATCGCCAATTCGCCCTCCACCGGCAAGCTGACCACTTAATCCGTTCCAGCTGTACAAGGCATCGGCACTCACCGCAGGTCGCGCGACATTCTTTCGCTGTACCAGTCGCTCCTCATCCGCTCGCAGTACAAGATTCAGTTCCACCAGCTCCGGATCCAGCGCCTGGGCTGTGGATACAATCTCATTCCAGTCGAATTCAATTCGCTGCAGCGTCGGAGGAGTTGACGGCACGAGTCTGCGGTCATTCTCAGGGGGAACTCCCATGATGTTGCGTAATGCCGCTTCCGACTGCAGAACATTGGCTCGGGCACTCAGACGCGTGGCTTTCGCCAGGGAGAGCGACACCTGCGCCTGGGCAGTGGAAGCGCGACTGTCCAGCTCCGCGTTTGCACGGGCCAGACGACTTCGCAAAGTGACCTCAAGAAGCTCCACCTGCTGTTCGCGAGCCCACAATTCCGTCCGCGCCCGCACCAGCTGCCAGTATGCAGAAATCACACCGAAAACCAGGTTCTGCATCGACCCCTTGTAACGAAAGAAAGACTGCTCCGTACGCAGTCGGGCAATCACAATTGCTGTGCGATTCGCCCGCAGACCCGCTCCCGCCAGCAACGGCTGCGAATAACTCAGCTCCAGACGCGGACGATTGCGAGTTGTGAATCCGTCGCCGTCCGTCGGCTCAAAGCGATTGCCGGCCGACAGCACGGCCTGACCGCCCGTCTGGTTTCGATCCAGCAACGTAACACTGGCATCATTTGAGGAAGCAGCCACGCCGGTCAGATCGTTACCCGCAGCGTTCAGAAAAGGAAACTCCGAATGCTGATATGCGGAATTCGCACGCAGCACCGGATCAAACTGCGCCTTCGCAATATCAATCTCGCCAACCGCTACTGCCGTGTCATAAACGGTCGTGCCGGAGGACACTGCACCAGTCCCCGTCAGCACACGAATCACCTCGGAGTTTTCCAGGGCGAGTCGAATCGCGGCGTCCAGAGGCAGAAACTGCTGCACCGAAACAGGCTGCTCCGAGACCACCGTCTCAGGGCGAATTCCCGGAGGCCTGCGGATACGCGAGTTTTTCTCCGCCGATACCCAGCGGATTCGCTGCTCATCCTGCGGAATCCACTGCGCGCGAAGAGGCCGTGTCTCCAGAATCAGGATCACGCAGGCAACATAAAACAACCCAAAAGTCCGCACTCTCATAGTGTCGGTATCGACTGCAGCCTGCCGATCAGGCCAGCTTTTCCGATTATTCCGGTCAGGTAATCCAGGAAAACTGGAGCAGATTCAGGATTCCCCGGCTTCTTCTGCCGATGCGTCTTCCACCGTGTGCAGCACTTCAAATGCTTCGCTGTAGTCGGTGGTGTCGGTCACCACAGAGCCGTCCCGGAGCACGAGCATCCGCCGCGCGTTGCGCGCCACGTTCAGATCATGGGTTACCAGGATCACCGTGATCCCCTGTTCCTCATTCAGTCGCCGAAACAGGTCAATCACCTCGCGACTGGTCTTCGAGTCCAGATTCCCCGTCGGCTCATCACCCATCAGAATCGATGGTCCCGTTACCAGTGCCCTGGCAATCGCCACGCGCTGCTGCTGACCACCGGACAACTGCCCCGGATGATGGTCCATCCGATTGTCCAGTCCCACCAGCCCCAGCATCTCCGCAGCTCGCTGCCGCCGTCTGCGTCCCGACATTCGCTCTCCATACAGCAACGGCAACTCCACATTCTCGGCCGCCGATGTTCGAGCCAGCAGGTTGAAATTCTGGAACACAAACCCAATGTGGCGATTGCGAATTCGAGCCCGCTCGTTGCGAGACATCGTGGCAATCTCGCGCCCATCCAGCTGATAACTTCCCGATGTCGGACGATCCAGACATCCCAGCGTATTCATGAGTGTGGACTTCCCGGACCCGGAGGGCCCCAGCAGTGCCACGTACTCACCACGCTCAATGTTCAGGCTGGTTGGACGCAGAGCATGCACGCACACTTCACCCAGATCGTAGGTGCGGCAGACATCTCGCAGTTCAATCAGTGCCATGAATCCAGCCGTTCCTGAAGAATTGCAACGGGGAAACTGTGCCAGCGGTCAGAATGCCCGGGAATACAACTGCATGAATGATTCCACATCCAGCGGACGCGGGTTGAAGGTGCCGGTCCATTGCTGAGCAGCATCCTCGGCAAGCTCACGAATCAACTCGTCCGTCGCCGCTTCCCCGGCAGATTCGGAAACCGAAACCGGCATCCCCGCGACCTGCAACAACTGAGTAAATCCGTTCGCCAGACTGGCACCCGCAGATCCCTGCGAGTCAGCAGTGCCCCATCCGGCAACAGAAACCAGATCTGCATACAGATCATCAACCGCCTCCGCATTCCAGTGAATCACGTGCGGCAGCATCAGACCAACAGCGTGTCCGTGAGTTGTCCCGAAACGGGCGGTGAGCGGATTGGCGGTCGCGTGAGCCGCCCCCAGCATACTGTTCTCAATCGCCGCACCCGCCAGAAACGCCCCCACCTGCATGCCGCCTCGCGCTTCCAGATGGTCCGGCTGCTCCAGCACCGTCCGGAAGGATCGGCTGAGCAGTTGCCAGGCGCGGTGAGCAAACATCTGCGAGATTGAATTCCGCCGTGTACACACATAACTCTCGATGGCATGAGTCATCGCATCAATGCCCGTAGCGGCAGTGACGCTGCGCGGCATGGTCAGCGTGAGTTCCGGATCCAGCAGCGCGACTTTGCAGGCGGCCTTCACATCCCCACAGGCCATCTTCAGGTGCGTCTCTGCGTCGGCAATCACCGCGAATGACTGAGCCTCACTGCCGGTTCCCGATGTCGTCGGGATGGCCAGCATTGGCAGCATCGGTTTCGCCGCCCGACCGATGCCCTTGTAATCATGAATCCGACCGCCATTGGTGAGCAGAAAGTTGGCGCCCT
>JALRDR010000417.1 GCA_023262145.1 Planctomycetaceae bacterium
CACCATCAAATGGCGACCAGTAAATGACAACAGTGCAGGCTGTCCCATTCGTCAGATCTCCAGCGGCTTCGCAAGTCCTTCAACGAACAACAGGGGAACTGATGAAGCAGACACTTCAAAGACCTGAGTCTCACCACCACACCAGTGCACACTCACAGTCGCCGTCTCCGCATCCTCAGGCAAAGCGATGAACAACACGCGTTCATGACATGCGGCATAGCTGGTGCCGGCGACAATCTCTCGCTCAATTCCTGAGCCACCAGTTTCCACGGTGACCCTGCAATTCAGAGCACTGCGGCTGGCCTGCCTCCCCAGCAGCCGAATCTGCAGGTGCTTTCCGCACTCCGACTGGTTCTGTAACAGCAATGTCGGGGTATTATGGTACACCACACACAAGTCAAGATCCCCATCGGAGTCGAAATCAGCGCTACTTACACTGCGCCCCACACGCGGCACCCCCAGTACTGCATTGGTTTGCTCGGGACACTCCTGCCAGCGCACGTCATCAAAGGAAAACAACTGAGGCTTCATCTCGTAGCCTTCAGCCTCAGCATAACGCGGATCAATGTGACCATTGACGACAAACAAATCCATCTGCCCGTCCAGATTGAAGTCCTCCATCACTGTTCCGAAGCCCAGCTTAGGCAACGTGGCTTCACGCAACCCCGTCAGTCCACTCACATCGACGAACCCCTGAGCACCGCGGTTCTGATACAGCGTATTCGACTCACCACTGAAGTGCGTCAGCAACAGATCGGGAAGTCCGTTCCCGTCGTAATCCCCAAAGCCGATCCCCATGCTCGCCTGCGGCTCGCCTGTCGCGTTGAACGCTCCTCCCAGCGAAGGTGCTGCGTTGGTGTAGGTCCCGTCCGCTTGCCGCAGAAACAGGAAGTTGGCCGTTGTGTCGTTGGCGACGTAGATATCCGGGACCCCGTCAGCCGTGAGGTCCGCGATGACCACGCCCAGAGCCTTGTTGCCTGGTCCCTTCAGTCCCAGTTCTGCGGCACACTCCCGCAGTAGCCCGTTGCCTTCATTGAGGAAGAAAAAATCAGGTTCAGATTCAACCATCCGTGGGTGACAGATGGAAGCAATTCCCTCCTTATCAAGACACTCCACCGGATTGCAGGCATCGTAAATTGCGTAATTGCACACATAGAGATCGAGGTCTCCGTCACAGTCGGGATCTGCCCATGCCGCAGTTGAACTCCATACCGGACGGTCACCAATCATGCGTGACGTTCCATCACGAAACGTGCCGTCGCCATTGTTCAGAAACAGTCGATTCTGACCGGCATTGGCAACAAATAAATCGTCAAATCCGTCGTTGTCGAAATCGGCGGCCGCAACTCCGTGCCCAAAGCCGCGATCACTCAGCCCCGCCTCAGCAAAACAGTTCAGAAACTGGCCACCGGGACGCTGACGCAATAACAGGTCGGCCTCCGCAATCACATCCGGTGCAGGGCAGAGAATCCCCCCCTGTGTCAGGCACAGATCAATGATTCCGTCATGATCATAATCGAACCAGCCGCTGCCTCCGCCTGTCGACTCAATCATGATCGCCCGCGGGCTTGCACCATTGTTGAATACATGGGAGATCCCAACACTGTCCGCCACATCGCCGAACACCGGGAACCGCACCACATTTGCCGCAGTCACCACGGAACCCTGTTTTCGAGGCTGGAACACAAACTCGGGCGGCCTGAAATCTCTGCTTTCAGCCTCAAGCTCTTCCTGCTTCGAGCGGTCACATCCCGCAAGAAAAATTGCCCCCAGAGCAGCAAGGCACCAGCGGTAGGATAAGGTCTGAACGATCATCTTCGCATGCATGCAGGCGTGCCTGAAAGACAAAAAAACCACACGGCGGAAAACCGCCGTGTGGTCCAGTCACTTGTGGTCTGAATGACGAAACTCAGAATTCGCCAACCACGTTGCCGTCACGGCGGTGAGACAGATTGTAGCGAACATTGTGATCAATGTTTTCGCTCAGGAATGTAACAGATCCGTCACAAAGAACGACCTGACATCCACCGGTGTGGTTACTGCTCGGAGACGAACAACGTGGATCCCACTCGTCGCCGGGCAACCATGCTTTGTTCTTCAGGTTGATCGGGTTACGCATGGTGTTCACAGCACCCAGGGGAGACGCCCAGTTTGCGTCAAACTTGGGGTCCCGCTTGAAGAGGGCGTTAGTCGCACGCCAATGCATACTCTCAAACAGCAGCACGGTGTTGGAAGTTCCATCGGTGATTTCGTGAATCCCACGAGAACCTCGGTACATGAACACACCGTTAATGTTCGGATTGTCATTGTTCCAGCGTTCGCTGATCCAGGGGGTACCGTAGGATCCTTTCACAAAACGGTTGTCAGCTGATGGAAAGTCCGGCACGGTGGGACAGTCTTTCCAGCCGCCCCAGATATGTCCCATGTTTCCAATGTAATCGAGACCACCAGCAGGTCCCTGTTGCGGAGAATTTCCCCATCCACCATGATCGATTTCAATCAGCTGGTCACGACGAACTCTCTCCTGATCGTTTGATGGACAGATAAACGTTGGAATGACTGTCTGGGCCATCTGGCGGGGCGATGGAGCGCCGTTGATGGAACCAGAGTATCCCATCCCGATTTCTCTTGTCTGATTTCCGTTGGCGATCGGGAAGTACTGGGCAATCTGGTTGTACATGTTGGCCTGATCCATGTATGGCATCGCCATCACAGTCCAGGGCCATGACCCGTTTGGATACTTTGGGTTATTGGGGTCAGGCTGGTTGTTGTTGTCACCGTTGAACCAGTTCAGTGGGAACTGATTATAGGTATCGTGGTAGTTGTGGCAGGCCAGCCCCAACTGCTTCAGGTTGTTCTTGCACTGTGTGCGGCGGGCAGCTTCACGAGCCTGCTGAACGGCGGGGAGCAACAGCGCAACCAGAATTGCGATAATTGCAATCACCACCAGCAGTTCGATGAGCGTGAACCCGCGCTTCTGGAAACGCGACTTTGCCATAATTCATCTCTCCACAAATGATAAAAAAAACGAACTTTTCAATACTCACAAATCACTTCAGAAACACACCCTCGCCGGAACCATAGACTGAACTACGGGAGCGGAATGTCGAATTCGTTGCTTCCACTGGAAACCGTGTACTTCAGGGGCGTTTTTGTAGCGGATGTATACTCTTCGGGCACAACGTCAGACTTCTCGTAGGTCGGTGCCGCACTGGAGCGTCCCCCCTGATTCTGCCCGCTACCTCCTCTTGCATCCATCATCGCCTTCATGCGAGCCATGGGATCAGCGCTATCACTGCCAGAAGTCTCTACATGCTGGAGAGTTACCTTGTGCTCACCCAGAACGGCACCGGCCTTACCACTTTGCGAGACAAGCACAAATCGCCCCTCAGCATCAGTCTGTGCAGCCGAAGATGGTCCGCCAGCACTTGGCGAAAACGTGACACTCACCGACGCCAGTGGCTGCCCGCCCTTGGTCAGTTTCCCAGACACGGATGCCAGCTCCGGGCCGCTTTCTCCGCAGCCAGTCAGACAGACCGACGTCAACATCGTGACAAGTACTGCAGCAGACGCCTTAAGCAATGAGTTCAACACACACCTCAACTGCACTCACGAACGAGTAAAATAAAGCAACAAAATGAGGCTCTGTGGCCATTACAAACGATGAGGGATAAGGTAAGCAAGCGTTCACACCAAAGCGGCGTTCGGCGCAGCGCGCAAATACCCCCCCGCCCCCGGAAGACAGAAGCCTACTTGACGCATCGGCAAGGCTCAAGTTCGGTTTGAGAAGTTTTTGTTGAGCCCGAGTCAATTCTCACGAAAAAACGGTCAGAATACCCAAAAAAATCAAACAATCACAGAATTCACGAGACTAATTCAAGTCCGATGCGCAATTCGGAGTCCAGCCATCTCAAGGATCAGAGCCGTGCCGCCAGAGCCGCAGCGACCTCTGTATCACCGCAGGAATCGGCATAGCTCATGATCTTCACCAGCAGAGGCAGCGAAAGATCCGCTGCAGATGGCTGCCGCATGATCTCACTTCTCAGCTCACGTCCGTAAGCGGCAATCTGCTGCTCCCGCTCCACTTCCGGACGCTGCATCGCACGCAGTATCTTGGCGTATTCCTGATGGGCCAGCTGACTCAGTGGATGAATCCGGATTGCCCGAATGATGGCTTCCTCCGCTTCCTCCAGTTCATCAACCATCGTGTGGTACCAGGCTTTATAAACCCAGACCATGTGATCCTGCGCCAGAGTCTCCGTGACCTGCCCAAGCAGTTTCTCCATCTTCTGGACCTGCTCATTTCGATATGCCTGATGCATCAGGAAGGTCAGTAAGATCGGATCGCCGGGCCAGGTCTCCAGAAATCCTTCCAGTTGCAGGTTCGCCTCGCGGTTCAGTTCAAGAACTTCTTCTGTCGGAGAAGACTCCCTGCTGGCAGCCAGATCCATCGCGGTGGTGACCGCAAGTGCAATCTTGAAGCGATCATCATCAGGTGCACCACGCAGCCAGCGCTGGTTGAGCTCCGCCCCGTTAGTGAAGGAAAGCGCATCAGACATGATCAAGTAACAGTAAGCCTCCCGCGGCTCCGCGCCGGCTCGAATAGCAGCGCGAATTGCCTCCAGCATTCTGACTCGCTGCAGAGTCATTGCGTAGAAGGAGATCACCCGCGAATGACTGTCAACATGCCGCGGCTCGATCGCCAGAACTTCCAGACTTGTCTGGAGTGCCTGCAAGGGTTTATTGAGTTCGCTCCATTGCAGTCCCGCTTTCTCTGCCAGGCCGAAGGCAATATTCGGATCCGTACGCGGAATTCCATCGAGGATCTCGATGAGATCATCATGCCGATCCTGCTGCTGCGCTGATTCGGCGGCGAACCACATCGCCTGGGCCCTGCCAGGGCTCCACCGCAACCACTCTTCAGCGGTCTGCCGCATGTAATCCCAGTCTCCCTCCCGGCGTGCCTGCAGGCAGGCTTTCTCAAAGCGGTCGTGACCGGTACTCACCCGCCACTGATTCAGCGCATATCCGGTGGCAAGTGCCGCCAGCAGCAGTACGCCTCCGATGATGACATGAACTCTGCGCAAGCTGCTTCGACCGACAAGCTGCCGGGGAGTTTCTACAGGCAGATCGGCCTGATCTGGCTCCAGTTCCATGAATTCATCCTGACTCTGAAGGTCCCTGAACAGCGGCCCGAATTGGGAAACAGCTGCCGACTGGGTTAATCTAAGTTGCAGGGAATGCAACAAGAAAGAAAATCTTGCACAACCAGGCAACCGTTTCCAGCTCACCCGCACCAGATCTGTGTCCTTTCCGCTGCGGGACTCGCTGCACTCTGAGAGCGTATCTCAGACAGTGGTCGTCGGGATGTCGGTTCCCTGTAGTTTTTCCGTTACATTTCTCAGCACTCCTTCTCATGGTCGGCGAGCATAGCCAACATTTGTGAGCCTGAAACTGAAATGCGAACAGATCCGGACAGTCATTCTGCAGGTCAGCTGTTGCTCTTCACCGGAATTCTTGCAGCCATCATCTGTGGCTGCAGCAATATCTCGGATGAAGACAACCTCGTCACCGCTGAAAAGCTGTTTCAGCAGGGAGACCTGAATGCCGCAGAAGAACTGCTGCTGGCGATCCCGCAGGGTTCTGACAGATTCCCTGACGCATCGCTGACCCTGGCAAAAATCGCAGTCCGCCGTCGCTCCTCCGATCGGGCTCTCGAATACCTGCACCGGGTCCCTCGCGACGGCAGTCGCATCTCCATCAGCGCTGCAGTGATGGCTCTGGATCTGGAACTGCGAAATTGCAGACTCAGCGAAGCAGCCAGCTCGTGTCGCTATCTGCTGCAACATGAGCAGGGCAATCCTGCGCGCAAGTCGATGCTGGCCACGATCCTTGCGGTCGGTGGGGACCGATCCGGGGCGGAGGAGCTGCTGCTGCAGATGCTTTCGGCTGATGAGCTGAATATCAAGGACCTGGTGCTGCTGACACAACGGGAACGTCTTCCCCCGGAAACCAGACACCTCGTCTCCTGCTCAGATTACGATGGAGATGATCCACTCACGAACTTCGCGCTGGCTGTTGAAGAGATCGAGCAGGAACGCAGAGCAGACGCCAGACGACGTCTGACGGCTGCAGTTGCGAGGAAACCTGCAGCCTTCAGGCTGCAGGCATTTCTGGGCGAGCTGTTGCTGGATGAGGTGGATCCGGAGCAGCTCCGCACGTGGGCACGCCAGCTGCCCGAGGTCGTCCTGAAAGAACCGGAAATCCTGTACGTATTCGGACTGATCGCTGCGCAGCAACAGCAGACGCAGTTTGCACAGCAGTGCTTTCTGGAAATACTGCGAAAGGACCCACTTCACCGCCGTGCCATGTTTCAGCTGGCTCGAGCACTGGCAGCAGCCCACCCGCAGGATTCAGCGCTCCTGCAGCGTCGTGCTGACAGCATGCTGCGTTACGCGGAACTCATGGAACGAGTAATGAATCGTGCCGGCTCAGACATCGCGGGATTCGCGGAATTACTCCGGATTCTGCTGGATTCCGGACGCACAGCCGAAGCTGCGGCCTGGGTGCGGATGGATAATGACCGGCACGGGCGCAGCCAGCTCTCAGCCGCCGAACACAACCTGATCAGTCAGTTCCCGACGAAGACCGCCGAGCGACTGCAGCCTGCTGCCTTGATCACTCGACAGCTCCAGTTTCAGAATACGGTGACTCCTGAGCCAGCACAATTGCGCGCTCTTGTGGAGCATGCTCAGCAGCGGGCAGATGGTCGACCTCAGGATGCAGGGAGCATTCGATTTACCGACCAGTCCGCAACAGCGGGTGTGAAGTTCACATTTCATTCAGGATCGCGGGGGGGCGGTGCAGTCCGGGTGTTTGAATCGACCGGCGGCGGTACAGCAGTCTGTGACTTCGATCTTGATGGTCTTCCGGATCTGATGTTCACGCAGGGAGAACCGTGGCCGATCGGAGCCAGTGAACCTGCAGCCTCAGTCGAGCTACGCGATCAGCTGCTCCGTGGTACACCGTCCGGATTTCGTAACTGTTCTGAAAAGGCGCTGCCGGATGATGACCATTACGGTCAGGGGGTTTCCGCGGCAGACTTCAACAATGACGGATTCACGGACCTGTACATCGCAGGAATCGGAATCAACAGATTGCTGCTTAATAATGGTGATGGCACTTTTCAGGAGATCACCGAATCAGCACAACTGCAGGCGCGGGAATGGACCAGCAGCTGCCTGATGATGGATCTGACAGCGGACGGCATTCCCGATCTGTTTGATGTCAACTACCTGTCCGGTGACGATGTGTTTCTGGTCGAGTGCGGTGAATCTCGTTGTTCTGTACTCGCATTTGCCGGGGCTGAAGACTGTCTCCTTGTGGGAACAGGGGACGGCCGATTTTCTGCTCCATTCAGTATCCCGGCTGATTCCCCCCCTAAAGGACTGGGGATCACTGCAATTCCTCAGGCAGCCGGACAAAGACCGTTCTTGTTTATTGCCAACGATCAGGTGCCGAACTTTCTGCTGGTTCCGGATGGAGAAACCGGATTTCGTGAGGAAGCTGCCGGACGGGGGCTGGCAGTGAACTCTGAGGGACGCCCGACTGCCTGCATGGGAATTGCAGCCGGAGATTTCGATGTCGATGGCCGAACTGATCTGTTCGTCACAAATTTTGAAGGTGAAGCGAACTGTCTTTACCTGCAACGTACACCGGGGTTGTTTGAAGACGCCATTCTCGGTTCAGGACTGCAGCTTCCCGGTCTTCCCTGGGTGGGCTGGGGCACGCAGACAATTGACCTGCAGAATAACGGGCTGCCGGACCTCGTTGTGGCCAACGGGCATGTCGCGGATTTCTCCAACGACCAGATTACTTCACTGATGCCACTGCAGTTGTTTCGGAATTCCGGAAACGCTGGCTTTCAGCAGATTGAAGACCACCAGAATTGTCCGCTGCTCCAACCAGTCCAGCTGGGGCGTTCAGTTGCTGTGCTCGACTGGAATCAGGATGGCCTCCAGGATTTCGTTGTGTCCTGTACTCAAAGCAATGCCATTCTTGGCACAAACCACTCTTCCCGGACGGGGCACTCCATCAGGCTACGCCTGGTCGGCACGGAATCACCGCGAGACTGCTCTGGTATCCGTATCAAGTCCACACAGCCCGATCGCACTTCCTGGCATACCGTCTCTGGCGGCGACGGCTTTCAGGCCACGAATGAGCGAATTGTGCATATTGGACTGGGGCAACAGACAGCCGCGACAAGAATCGAGGTTTACTGGGCAACGGGAAGAGTCAGCGTGTTCAGTAATCTTACAGCCGACGCAACCTATGCGATTTGCGAACACAGGGATTCAGCTTTGCTGCTACCCAAATAGGCAAACTTTGCGAGCCGAATAGATGAACACCCGTGCAGAACGAGATTTGGTCTGTCTGATTTGATCCGTAGTTCCGGGATTGCACTTACAGAATAATCGCCTAAAAACACCCGTAAACCGTTACCCTTAAATGGATTAAGATTATTCAAAGGAATCATTCAAATCCTCCACAAGACTCATCTGAGCCGTCTTCACCCCTGGCAGGTTACCTTCGTGAGGATTGATAGTGAAGTTGACTGTGGGTCAGAGTCGATGCACTTAGCAGGGAGAGCCCTAAGCGGGGTGAGGGGAGCTACTGTCGCTGCGCGCGATGCGCAACGGCCGGTGCACGGATGTTTCTTTATCCATTGAATTACGGCAAAATCCATGCAAAATGCCTCGGTCTCCGTTGCCTCGACAGCCACGAGCACCAATGCTATAGCGTTGATGCCCGATGCTGATAACTGCACCGCTGCCCCTCCAGAAAGTCCATCACCACCTAAGCGTTCCGTGGCAAAACCAGCACCAAGAACAGTGGCTCCGAAGAAGACGAACGGAGGAGGCGAACTGCCTTCCGTTTTGTACCGTGCGCTCACCTATCGCTGCCATTTCTGCATGAACCCGCTTCAGTCCGGGCCGAAGGGACTTACGAAATTCTTCTGGGCGATGTTTTCGCTCCGGGTCGGTTATTGTCCCCATTGCTTTGTTGTCCGCACACATCCAATCGGACCACTCAAACTCCTGCTGCTGCCGTTCCGAATGCTTTACATCGCTTTTCTTGACGCAGAAGATTCCTGAGATTCGCTCTGCCTGCCGGCAAGCCGTAAGCAGCCTGATGCATATGAGAGTCGGCAGAACTCCATGTCGCCTTACCGTCGCAACTTCCCTTGGTCGGGAAAACATCAGTCTTTGACGGCATTCCTCGGATCCCGCTCCAGGAATATTACAATGCTGACCCGCAGCGATCCGATCGTCAGGGCAGATGCTCCGTTCGGGGTACAGGTTTTCAAAACGCAGCAATAGCAGGGTTCTC
>JALRDR010000574.1 GCA_023262145.1 Planctomycetaceae bacterium
GAGGAGCTGCGGCAGACTGCGGACACTGAAGCTGCTGCGGTCGAGATCATGCTGGATGCAATCGAGAGTCTCGATCGGTCCGGCGGCGGACTGAAAGTCGCAGAGCTCCTGAAGATTGCGAGCGGCGCTGCTGAGAGTTTCAACCAGTCAGACAGCGACACCGCCAGTGAAGCGATTGAGGCTCTCTGTGAGTCATTCGGCAAACCGGTCTCTCCTGGTCGTCTCGGGAATCGTCTCGGGCACTATCGGAACAGAATTGTCGGCGGTCGGGCTCTGGATTTCCGCACCATCGGCGGCAAGCGGTTCTGGTTCGTCCGGCGAGCTGAGTCAGGATCAGCGCAGCAATGTCACTCGGTAGCAGAATCTGAGCCACCAAAGTCACCAGACGTGGCTGACTGGGATAGTTTCTTTCAAAGCAACGTGTAACGAGGAGCAATAGGTCATGACGACAGCGACAACATCCCGACTGTCAATTCCTGACAGGGAATTCCGCGAGTCGGTTCAGCAGCAGCTGCAGGCATTCCGGCGGCGACTGGCTGAGCTCGACAGCGAGATCCGGTCATCGACACCGAAAGCTGGATCATCTGGCCAGTTTCCCGCCAGTTTAACCAGATGGCTCACTTTCCAGATGGAGTGGAATTGATGGATGACATCAACGTAATCGTCGTGCGCCGAAAGCAGAAGCGGCAGCTGTTTCTCCGCTACACATGCCCGATTACTGGCCAGCGAATCGCCAGGAGCAGCGGCACGACAGACCCAAAGCAGGCCCGGAAGCTGGCTGGCGAGTGGGAGGCAGAACTGAGGGCTGGTAAGCCGGGAGCAAAGTCTGCAAAGTGGTCAGCATTCCGGGAGGCGTTCGAAGATCACGCCAGTGTGAGGCTCAGAGAAACAACGTTGAACAAGATCTGTTCGATGTTCAACGTGGTCGAAGATTTGATGGCCCCTGACTCACTTCGTCGGATCTCACCTCGCAGGCTCGATCTTCTGCAGAAGCGGCTCCTCGCTGGCGGTCGATCGGCGGCAACGGTTGCCAGTCACTGCCGACATCTGAAACGCGCTCTGAATTGGGCTCAGGAACAGGGAATGATCTCCTCGGTTCCAAAGTTTCCAAAGCTGAATCAGGCTCGCAAAGCAAAACAGATGAAGGGCAGAGCTGTCACTGGTGAGGAGTTCGACAGGCTCCTCGCTGCAGTTTCCATTGTCTTTCCAGACACACGACCAAACGCTCAGCAGAGCCAGTTATCAATGATGTTTCTTCTGCAGGGGCTCTGGCTCTCTGGCCTGAGGCTGGGGGAGGCTCTCGGGCTCACGTGGGATCAATGGGCAGATGGAATCCGGGTCGATGTTTCCGGGAAGTTTGTAAAGCTGCTGATTCCTGCCGAGGCTGAGAAGGGCGGTCGGGATCGCATTTATCCCGTGACACCAGACTTTGCGGAGTTCCTGCTGGCGGTCCCTGAAGATCAGCGGACAGGCTACGTGTTCAACGTTGTCCTCGGTAAAGGCGTCTCTCGACGTGTTGATTCTGTTTCAAGCAAGATCATCGACATCGGTAAAGCTGCAGGGATAAAAGTCGATGAGCGGCGGCAGGGCAAAGAGTCGATTCCGGTCTGGGCATCGGCTCACGATCTGCGGCGGGCATTCGGCACTCGCTGGTCTCAAAAAGTAACAGCGATGATCCTGAAAGAACTGATGCGGCATGCCAGCGTAACAACAACAGAGACGTACTACGTCGATTCAGATGCAGATGCGACAGCGGCAATGCTGGCGGCAATCACCGGGAATACGGCGAACGAGGTGCCCCTCGAGGTGCCCCGAAAGAATTGAGCAGCGGCCGGCAGTTTCTGAACTGCAGAAAACACTGGGTTTTGCATTACGCCGGACCGAACACTCTTCGTAACCACTCTCGGATTTGCTCTGCGATGTAAGTTCTTTCCCAGAATCGATTTGCGACGTTGCGTATTGCTCGACGCGGGCCTGACCCCGCAACGCTTAGCTGAAACTCAGATCGGTTATCGCAAAAGAATGTCTTCTGCATAGCAGGACAGCAAGATCGGCTTCGATTCTTAAGCCGTTTCAGAAGTGAAACTTACTAAGTCATGTTCGAGCATCAATGACGCCTCCTCCAGCACATACTTCAATGGCACGCCAATAATTTCAGCAATCTCGAAAAGGGAATTGCTGCCATCCGCATAAGCTAGGAAGTCCATTCGCGTGCGAATAGCTGAGTGCGTGCCTTTTTGACTGATGGTTGGATAGAGTCCTCGCTTTCCAAGCTGAGGCTCACCCTTGATCGTGACGTGGGGGACAAGCCCAATTTCGAACGCTCGTATCACTTCACTTATGACATCGAATGCCCCCTGAAGTCCCTCTTCAGTTACGACGTCGAAATTGTCGGCATTGGTGTGATACTCGGGGTATTCTCCGTATTTACTCCGACAGAATCCAGCGACTGGCAAGTCGATTCCTGGTGCGCAGTATTGCCTCTCGTCAGAGCCCCGCTCCAGAAACGAATAGGTTTTGACGTTCTCGCGCCCGATCAACGCAGAACGCAACGCCCTGTCAGCCAAGTTATTACCATAGCGACTCTGGATATGGCTAAAGGAACGTTCGTCTCCCACGCAAGAGAGGTTGAAGCCGCATATAACTCGCGACTTCATGGTCTCCAAGTTTCGCGACATGTACGCGAGTGATCCGATCGTCTCAGGTACCAATATAAAGCGGTAAGAGAATTTCGGCCGCGGAAAACTGTCCTTGACAAACCTCATCAAAGCGCTCGCCAGCACAGGGCCAGAAAGCTCGTTGTTTGCCATCGACGGGTGGCAAATATAGGAAGAAAACATAATTTCCTGATCGCTCTCACCCTGGATGAGCATCTCGCCAATTAGCATCTCTCCGTCAAATAGCTCGCTGTCGATCACCGCACGGTATTCGCCATCCGGCATGGAACCCTTTTCCATTTCTGCCATGCAAAATCCAAACCGACGCTTGTAATAGCTGGTCACATAAGGGATCAACTCGGGCTGGTCCTTTTGCGTGTAGATATGGTCAAGAAGTTCGTCCTTATTCAATATTCTATCTACTGGCTCGGAATAGCCCATTACATGTAAATTGCACTTGGAAAACTCGGCAAAGCGCTGGCCGCTTGCCAAGTGCTCGATATATGCGTCACGAATTCTCCATTCCTTTGGGATATTCCAGTCGAAGACCGTCTCGCCAGTAGCAAATGAGTGAATTGCGATTTCCGGGTTCATTTGTTGAAGATACGCGAATGATTTCCTCACCCCATCACCGGTAAGTGATCTCGGTAATGGAAAAAGGTCTTTTGCCCATCTAATCATGTCGTATTTAGGCAACTTCATACTCCTCCAGTTTGACCCGGTCTTTACCGCCATTCGTGGCTTTAACAAAATGTTGGCGAGACTTGTTGTCTAAAAGATAAAACGGGTCGTCCGTAATCTTGTTTCCCCAGAATTCCAAAATATTCCGTGCTCCAATCCACTTGATATCAGCGGAACGATCTGACAACTTGAGTATGCCTGCTTTGAGAAGTTCTTGTTCGAGCCTTGCCC
>JALRDR010000608.1 GCA_023262145.1 Planctomycetaceae bacterium
AGTCACGCCGTAGAAACCTGTCTGCCGGAAACGCTCGCGTTCGTTCCCCTGCAGCTCAAACAGATCGATCACCCGCTCTCTGAACACCAGGGGACTGACGAGCCAGCGTCGAGCCGCGGTAGCGGGATGGTGAGAATCATCTGAGGTAAACAGCTGTGTGTGACTGACGTAGTTGCCATACGCCGGGAAAGGCAGTTTTTCATCCAGTTCTGACGCGTTCTGTTCCTGAAGATAACTTCGCAAATCGGTGACCAGTTGGGTTTCCGTGTGGGGTGGCAATGGGTCTGCGTCGCTCGGCGGCATCAGACCGTAGAACAGCTGGTCCTGCACGCGATTGAGCAGTTGCAATTGTTCTGAAGTCGGCATGGTATTGAGCTGATCAAAGCGAACATCCGACTCATTGTGCTCGCCGTGATGACAGTCCGCACATTGGGCCGTGAGTGTCTCCACAATGGACGCCGGGATCTGGTCGGCTTGAGCAATGCGGCAGCAGAGCAGCAGCAGCAAAAGGCACAGCGTGCGAGGTTTGCAGGGCATGGGCTGCAGCGTCCTTTGTACACGACGGTCGTGAAGGGTGATGGCAACTGTGCCGGAAGGCTGTGGGCAATAAACTCCACAGCCTTCGCGACAGGAATTCGGACTGATCAGGTATTAACGCTGATCAGCGGCTGCTGAACATCTGATGCGCAGCGTCACCGCCACTGATGAGATAGGCCGTCAGATCCAGAACCTCATCTGCGGTCATCCGATTCAGGAGTCCTGTTGGCATTGGCGATGTCTTCGACACAAACAACTCCTCAATCTTCGAGCGATCGATATTCACTCGCTCATTGGGATTGGTCAGATCGGTATTCAGCGTCAGGCGATCGCCGTTCAGGTTGACGACAACACCGTTGTGCACCAGTCCATCATCAGTGACAACCGTCACGGCCGCAAACTGCTCATTGATGACCTTGCTGGGATTGACGACCTGATCAAGCAGATCTTTGACGGAGTATCTGCGTCCGGCGGAGGTGAGATCGGGTCCGGTCATTCCACCCTGATTGTTGAACCGGTGGCAGGCGTAGCAGCCAGCTGCGGCAAACATTTTCTGACCGTTTTCAAAGTTGCGGTGCTGCAGACCCGCGGCGGTTGCCGCTGTCAGCTCATCGAGGCTCCACTCGTGGAGCTCGCGACCAGCAAACACTTTGCCCAGATTCTCAAGCACGGATTTTCGTTCGGGCTTGCGGTCCAGAACCGCGGCCAGTTCGGTCTTCTGCTGATCGTTCAAGGAGGCCACTGCATCGTTGCGAATGAACTCGATGAATTTCTCGAAGCTGGCGCCGCCGGCATAGCTGGCAGCGGTGAGGAACCATTCGAAGTACTGCGTGTGCAGTGCTGTAGTCCAGCCTTCCTTCAGGAAGCGAATTGAGCGTGCGTACTGCATCTGCTCTTCCTGTGTCGGCACGCTCTGCATCAGAGCAATTGACTTCTCGGCAACCGTCCGGGACTGCAGAAATGCGAGCGTTTCGCAGAGCAGCCAGTTTTTCTCTGGCGAGTCGGCGGGGAAGAGTGGGTCCAGTTTACCCAGCAGTGCCTGACGCTGGCTTTCAGGTGGAGCACCGAAGCGGCTGAGGACAATCTGGAGTGTGCGATGCAGTGCAAGTTCTGCATCGTCGTCGAGTGTCGCGACGTCGATCTGCAGCAGTGAATCGATGATGCGGCCGCGGAGGTCCTCATTGACGGCGGGGGAATTTGCCTGGCGATGATCGGAGCAGATGCCAGTGACGCGAGTGAGTGCCAGCAGGGCATAGGTACGAACTGCCGGGTGAGGTTCGTTGAGTGCATTTTCCTGCCACTCTGCGACCGGCTGATGTTCGATGGCGGTTCTTGCCGCAAAGCGGATGCCGCGATCTGAATTGCTCAGGTCACCCCAGGCATCGGCCACAGCATGCGCGTCTGTTCTGCCATGATAGGCCTCCAGTGCCAGGCGACGATCACGCGCTGGGTTCTGTGCCACGACTGTTTGAGCCGGTGAAGTGTCTTCGGAGCCCGTGTAGCGGACGCGGTAGAGTCCGGACTGAACGCGACGGCCGCCGATTGTGAAGTACATTGCGCCGTCATCGGGATGGATGATGGCATCGGTGATGGGCAGCGGGGCACCGGTAATGAACTCTTCGCGCGTCGCTCTGTAGCCTGCGCCGTCCTGTTCCAGATGGACCGCGTAGACACGTCCCCAGCTCCAGTCGAGCGCATACAGTGCATTCTGGTATTTTGCGGGAAACTTGGCGCCGTATCCAAACGTGACACCGGTGGGTGAACCGGGACCGATATCCACGACACCTGGCAGATTGTCTTCATAGAACGGTGGACGTTTGCCTGCGCCGTTTCTCCAGCCAAATTCTGCCCCGCTGGTCACCTGGCAGATGCGCGTGGCCCTGTACCATGGCGTATTAAAGTCGTATTCCATGTCGGCGTCCCAGGTGAACAGGTCACCGTCATGATTGAACGCGGCGTCAAAGATGTTGCGGAAGCCAGAGGCATAGGCTTCAAAGTTCTTACCGTCGGGATCAACGCGGTAGACAATGCCCCCGGGAGCCAGAACACCTCGGTTATGACCACGGCCGTCAGGCATGCTGGGAAGCAGGTGGTCCTCCCCCCATACCTGCCGCACCGGAGATGTTGTGGCCAGTTCCGGTGGTGTCGTGTTGTTCCCGGTGATCAGGAAGAGCGACTTTCCATCCGGTGACGGGACAACCGCGTGGACTCCGTGGTCGCCGCGAGATTTCACGATTCGCAGTTGTTCCACATGATCCAGCATGTCGTCACCATCGCTGTCCGTGATGCGGTACAGACCGGATTCCATCTTCTGCTCATAGTCGTTCACTCCGACATACAGAGCGCCAAATGCCCAGACCATGCCATTGACAGCGCGGATTGCGGCCGGGACAGGCTGAATGTCGCCCTCGCTGAGCGATCCGCCTGGCGGCGGTGGAGTGATGCGGTAGAGCCCACCGAACTGATCACTCACCAGCAGGCGTCCCTTGTCATCGGTGCAGAGATTCACCCATGACCCCTGTTTTTCCGCCGGAACCGAATAAAGCAGTTCGGCTGTGAAGCCGTCACGGGTCCAGATTCGGTCTACTGGCGTGGCTGAATTGCCGGTGCCCTGCCCATACGTGACTACGGTACTACAGCTCAGCACAAACCATGCGGTGGTCAACAATGTGCGTCGAAACGCGTTCGGATCAATTGACATACTATCTTGCCTCGGTGAGATCTTCAGGAACTGAATCAATGTGCGGCGAGGAGTGGACCGTCAGTAATTGCGGAAATGCTCGGAATCACCAGACACAGGGAGCCTGGCCACACTGTTGCAATGGTAGCTGCAGCCGGGGCCGCCTGTCCGCACCGGGTGGTCATCTTTTCCAGCGCAGCGGGACAGGCTGAGCAGCAGTGCGTCAGTCTAGCCCCTGACAGTGAATCTGACCATGGCGATGAATGCGGGAGCGCTCTGTTTTCGGCCGACCTGTCGCAGATTATGCTACAGCACCTGCAGTTGGGAAGAAAGCATCTGGAAGGAGCAGGCAAGTGGCGAACGTAGTGCATGTTTTGAGGCGATTGATTCTTCTGACTGTTTTTCTTTCCGGAATCACAGGCGGAGTGTTTTTTGCCGAGGACGGAATCGTCTTGTCGAGTGGCGCATCACTGAGCGGCAAAGTGCGGCTGCTGCCACAGCAGAAAATCTCCGTTGACGTACAGAGCGGGAATCGAACGCTGACACGCTCATACCCGCTTGATCGCGTGAAGTCCTACACACTGAATGGTCAGACATTTGATGCCGCGACCGGGCAGATTATTGACGCGGCAGGCGGAGGGCAGCAGAAGTCCGCTGCGGAGCTTCAGGCACTGATCCGGACGGCTGGCAGTGAGCCGCCGGAGTGGCTGGAAGACCTGCAGCCGCGGTTCCCCGACGGACTGGATTTCTCATGGCCACAGCCGCCGGGCGGACCCTGGGACAGTTCGAAGAACATCGGGCAGTTTGTCTGGGAT
>JALRDR010000741.1 GCA_023262145.1 Planctomycetaceae bacterium
GACAATGGCCGGCGCCAGTTCCAGACAGGGCCACAGAGCATCGAGTGCAGCGAACATACCCAGCTTGTCTTCCTGCAGGTCGCGGTTGTACGCCATGGGCAGGCTTTTGAGCAGTACGAGGATCTGTGGCACGGTCGCCACAATTCTTGCCGTGCGACCGCGGATCAGTTCCAGAACGTCCGGATTGCGTTTCTGGGGCATGATGGACGAACCGGTGGTGTAGGCATCCGGCAGACTGAGGAATCCAAATTCGGTAGTGAACCAGAGAATCCATTCTTCAGCCCACGAGCTGAGATGGGTGGCGATGAGTGACATGGCGAAGACGAATTCGGCCAGATAGTCGCGATCGCTGCTGACGTCGAGGCTGTTGGCGGCGACACTGTCGAAGCCCAGCAGTTCCGCGGTCATATTGCGATCGATGGGCAGCGAGGTACCGGCGAGAGCGGCCGCACCCAGCGGACTGATATTGGTGCGTTTGCGGCAGTCCGCCAGTCGTTCGCGGTCACGCTGAAATTTTTCGGTCCAGGCCAGCCAGTAGTGCGGAGCGAGAACCGGCTGAGCCCGCTGCAGGTGCGTATAACCGGGCAGGACCAGATCGACATCACCATCACAGCGATCGACGAAAGCCTGCTGCACATCCCTGAGCAGAGCATCCAGCTGGTCGATGGCATCACGTACGTAGAGCTTGAGGTCGGTGGAAACCTGATCGTTGCGGCTGCGACCGGTGTGCAGTTTTCGCCCCACATCACCGATGCGAGCGATGAGCGCGCTTTCGATGTGCATGTGGATGTCTTCAAGTTCGTTTGTTAACGGGAGTTCTCCGGCGGCAATTTCACTGCCGATCTGTTGCAGCGTGGCGGTGATGCTGTCGCGTTCGGCGTCAGTGATAAGCCCCACGCGGGCCAGCATGGTGGCATGAGCGATCGAGCCGCGGATATCGACTTCGTAAAGCCGCCAGTCAAAGCTGATGGATTCTGTGAATGCTTCCACACGCGGATCTGTGGCCTGCTGAAATCGTCCGCCCCATGCTTTTGCCACAATGTACCCCTGTTGGACTTTCCAACGTGCTGAAGAGATGCTGATCTGGTAAGTCGATACGGATGGTGTCCGGAACGTTGGCAGAGTTGCTGAGAGTGTGCTGACGCAGCGATGCAGAGTAATTCGGTACTGCGCACACCCGCCGGATTCAGAGACCTGGATCGGCAGGTCAGTTTCTGAATGCTGTGTGCTCACAGCGATCCCTGCACTGTGGTGATTTGCAGCCGAACATTCGGATGCGGTTACCCGCACGCAGTTACCCGGAAGGTTTTCCTCACACGCAGTGATTCGCAAACAGCAACTTGCACGCAGTCACGGTCAGCGGCACCGCAATGATGCTGATGGACTGGTAACGCAGGTTCCTCAGTTTACTGTGGGCGCTTGCCGTGTTCCACAATCACGGTGGTGCGAATTCCACCGCGGGGCGTAAAGGCGGCTTCAATTTTCATCCATCGCGGCTGCGTCACGGCGACCAGATCGTCAAGGATCATGTTGGTGACCTGTTCGTAGAAGGCGCCGTGGTTGCGGTATTCCTGCAGGTACAGCTTGAGCGATTTGAGTTCGTAGCAGACCTGGTCGGCAACGTAGGAAATCGTGAGCGTACCGTAATCCGGGTGGCCAGTCTTGGGGCACACGGATGTGAATTCGGGGGCGATGGTTTCGACCACGAAATTGCGTTCAGGGAACGGGTTGGGAAAGGTTTCCAGAGTATCGCGGGATGGTGCGGTCATTGCTTCAGACTTTGCAGAAAACACTTCCGGGTCTGCCGGAAGGCAGTATTGGTTGAGCCCTGATCATAGTCAGGAAATCGGCAGCACAAGATGTTGCTTCGCGGCGGCCCCGGGAATTCTCAGAGAATCACTGCTGTGGTGAGCAGATACAGCCGGAAAACTTTGCGTAATCGCTGATCGTTCTGACGGTTTTCCGGGACAAGCTGGCTCTGCGGTGAGTCGGTTGTGGGGGCCACAGGCAACTTCAGATGTGATCCCCGGAATGCAGGTGATGATCCATGTCCAGAGCCGGGGACTGGCTGCTGGCCCGTCCGACAATTTCTGCGGGCACACCGGCGGCGGTGCAGTGCGGGGGGACATCTTTGAGGACCACACTGCCGGCGCCGATTTTGGCACCTTCGCCGATTTCGACATTACCCAGGATCTTTGCACCGGCCCCGATGAGCACACCGCGACGCACCTTGGGATGTCGATCGCCGCTGGTTTTTCCGGTACCGCCGAGTGTGACTTCGTGGAGCATGGAAACGTCATCTTCAATGACAGCGGTTTCACCGATGACGACGGAGGTGGCATGGTCGATAAGGATACCGGAGCCGATGCGGGCAGCCGGATGGATATCGACGGAGAAGGTTTCTGAGATGCGATTCTGCAGGAAGACGGCCATCAGTTCGCGGTGGTTGTTCCAGAGCCAGTTGGCAAATCGCCAGGACGTGAGGGCATGGACACCCTTGAGGAAGAGCAGGGGAACGAGGCTGCAACTCACAGCGGGGTCACGTTCCCGGACCGCGGTGATATCTGCGCAAATGGCTTTGATAATGGAGGGATCGTCGGCCATGGCAGTCTGCATGATTTCGCGGAGCTGCATGGCGGGGAGTGTATCGGAGGACAGTTTGCTGGCCAGATGATAGCTGACAGCATCCTGCAGGCTGTCGTGGTTCAGAATGGTGGCGTGCAGGAAGCTGGCAAGGACCGGTTCGGCCGCAGCCCGCTCTGCGGCACGATTGCGAATGGAAGTCCAGATGCAGGGCTGAGATGTGGAAGACGAGTCTGACATTGGAAAGTCACAGTGAAAATAGACAAGAGAGCACATGGTGAACGGGTAAAAGGATGCCGGTTCAGGCAACAGCAGGCGGGTGCTGTCTGGAGAATCCGCCCGGCTGTGGGTATGATTCTACAGAGAATTTCTGGCATCGTGATGGTTTCGATGCCGTGCGTCGAGGAAATCCTGAAGGCAATAGCATGAAAACATCTGCTCTTCGTTCCGTGGCTGTGTTCTGTGCCGGTGCGGTGGTCATGGCCGCCGTCATGACAATTCTTCCTCAGCGGCAGGCGCAGGCGCCGGTTGCCAACGGGAATGACAAGTTCTCAATGATCACGGTTCCGCTGCAGGAAACGGGTGTGCCAGAAGGTGTATTCGTCCTGAATAATCTCACCGGGACACTTGTCGGGGGTGCTCTGAATGAAGCGACATCAAAGTTCAATTATCGCTACATGCACAATGTGGCTGCGGATTTCCAGACCGGAAATACTCCTGATCCCCGCTACGCGATTGTGACCGGACCGGCAAATCTGCGCAGCACGGGTGGAGTTCAGCCGGCATTTGGAGTGATCTATGTGGCGGAGCTTTCCAGTGGTCGCGTGATTGCTTATGGATTTCCAAGGCCAACCAATCGAAACATCGGGGCTACCATGCCGCTGGTGATTCTGGACGCATTTCAGTTTGCTGAAGCAATTGGTCGCTGAACTGGTCTGAAGGAAAGCAGAACATCCCCGAAGGGAGAATGTGTGATGAGAATATCGAGGAACGCCCGGTGGTCACTGTCGATGGTGACCGCAGCAATCATCTGCGGTCTGCTGGCCCCCCCCCTGTCGGCTCAGAATGCCGCC
>JALRDR010000747.1 GCA_023262145.1 Planctomycetaceae bacterium
TGTCTGCAGGGTGCAGTTGCGGGGGCAGCCCCGGTTTCACGTTGACGGGAGCTTGAAAACGATGGGCAGAAATCCTGCGACGTGGCTGGTGAATCTGTGTCAGGTACATTTTGTGACTCTGGCTGGATTGTGTCTCATCGCTGTTCTGTTGTCGCCTGCAGTGCGGGCAGACGAGGAAAAACCCAGCCTTGAGTTCCGCATTGCTGATACGGTGCAGCATGCAGGCTGGAAAAAGATGACGATCCGTGGCAGCGAGGATGAGCTCTTTGTCTCTGATCAGGTTGTTCTGAGCGGCAGTCAGATTGAGCAGGTCTCCTTTGCGAATGGGCCGCAGGGAGCACCGCTGATCGGGATGCAGCTGACGCAGGCCGGTGGCCAGGCACTGGAGAAAGCGACGGCCGAGAATCTGAATCGGAAGCTGGCTATCCTGCTGAACGGGACGGTCATCAGTGCACCGACGATCCGTGACCGGATTTCGCGCAATGTACAGATCACGGGCGATTTTGATCGTGCTGATCTGCTGTCGTTCTTTCACGCGATTGTACTGCGGGAGCTTCCCTCAGATTAAGTGGCTGGCGAACGATCGCTGCCATCGCAATCGGTTGTCTGGTAGCTGGATATACCCGTTTGCGAGTTGGCATGGGCCTGTCTCCCGGAGCAGTTTATGTCTGAGCAGAATCCATTTGCGGTCCCTGAGACAAATATAGCGGTCGTCGACAGCAGTCTCGACAGGGATCGTCTGCGTCGAGTAGCGGCATGGCAGCGACGGCTGAATCTGGCCGTGCTGCTGCAGTTGCTGTTCGTGCCCTATTTGATGCTTGTCAGTTTTTCAAGCCTCGGTCCGTTCTCTGTCGTGCTGATCCCGGGGTACTTTCTGGTGTTTATGTTGCTGGGTGTGGTGTCGGTATTCTCATTGGCCTCGATATTCCGCGGCCGGGTTGTTGCGGTGATTTATGTGATTGGCCAGATCGTTCCCCTGCTCGGATTGTTGTTGTTGTTGTCGATCAACAGGAAAGCTACGAAAGACCTGCGTGCCGCAGGGATTCATGTGGGAATTATGGGGGCGACCCCGGATGCTGTCTGACGGTTGAGCAATCCTCCCGATTGATCGCCCGTGTGTTGTGCATGCAGCAACGGCAGAGAGCATCCGCTGAGTGAAAGTCACTATGTCATCATTTCTCGCCTGGAGGCTGGATACCACGTTGCGATTTTTTGCAGAGCGGGGTGTTGTCTGTTCGTTGAGGTTGTTCAGAAGCCAATGCGGGCGTGCTCCAGCGCAGCGCCTGAATCACGTGCGGAGATTTTTCGAATGCGTGCTCCCGTCAATGGATTTCATTCACGTCGTCAGTCGCTCCGGCAGCTTGGCTGCGCCGCTGCATCCGCTATGGTCGGCGCATTTCCATCAGGCACGGCTGTTGCCGACGGACACCGCGATAAACTCAGCTTCTGTTTTGTGACTGACACGCATTATCTGGCCCGCAAGGATCAGCCGGATGAGCTGGATGAGCGGTCTGCGACTGTCTGTCGCCGCCTTGTTGAGACTCTGAATGCGCTGGAGGGCGAAGTCATTCCAACGGCGGCGGGCGGCGGGGCTGTTCACGGAATTCAGGGTGTGATTCATGGCGGCGATATTGTGGACAGTGCCGATAAGCGGGGGGCTGTTTACGACCGAATGATTGCGACAGAGTTTGCAGCGTTCGAGGCGGACTTTGGACTTTCAGGTGGCGACGGCTTGCTGAAGTATCCGGTGTACGAGGTGCACGGAAATCACGACGGCCCACAGGGGGACACGCTTGTGGTGGAAGGGATTCGTCGCAGGAATCGGGATCGGCCCGGATTGACGGACATCTCTGAGAATGGTCTGCATTACACGTGGGAATGGGGGCAGGTACGATTTATCAATCTGGGCATTGTGGCGGGAGAATCTGCTGACGGGCGTCAGCGCCGCCGTTATGCCCCGCTTGGCAGTCTGCCATTTCTGCGACAGATCCTGCAGAAGTACCAATCAGCCGAACGACCGCTCGTGATTACTCAGCATATTGATGTTGCTCGTTACTCCCTGCCATGGACCGCAGATGAAGATCGCTTTCTGCAGCATGAGTGGCATCCGCAGGATGTGCAGGAATTTCATCAGCTGCTGGAATCGCGGGGACTGGTGACTGATTTCTTTGGACACACGCATTCGCGCAGCATTTACGGCTGGGACGGCAGCAAGGAGCGACAGTCGCTGCAGGCAAACTGCATTAAGGCATTCAATGGCGATAACTCGGCGCATTTCGCGGGGGATAAGCAGGCCTTCTTTTATGTGGAGATCCTTCCGGGGAGCCTGATGGTGCGGGAGGTGTTCACTGACGATGCGTGGCAGTCTCATGGCTGGACGCCAGAGGTCTGGAACGTGACCGGATAGGAATCCCGCAACGTTGCAGGTTTGTGGGCGTCAGAATGAGATCATTGCGTGTGGTGTCGACGGCGAACCATCCCTGCTGCAGCTGTGTCCATTGAACATCATTCGCCTGAGATCTTCGCATAGAACTGACGCATGCATACTCAACTGTTGATCCGCCTGACTCCGGGAAAAGGCAGCCCCGACTTCAATCGTTGTCAGCTGAACCGTGTGGTTGGTGGTCCGGAAACTCTGCTGGAGTGGCTTGAGAAGCAACTGGGACTGGGAGCCCCTGTTGTTCCCAGGGCTGACCGGATCACGGAGTACGCCAGCCTGCTGGAAAAGACTGCCGCCGAGACGTTTGCCAGCAGTCTGTGTTCGGATCGCTGGGCAACTGCTGCCGAATTGCTCAATCGCCGCGATCAGCTTGCGCTGGCCGGCTGGCAGAGCAGGGTTGACTCATCACATCCTCCGCTGGTGCAGGATCTTGCTCGGGCTGAAGCTGTCCGTCCGCTGCAGTTTCGTGGCGAAGCAGAGCGTTTGCAGCGGGTTCTGGACGCACTTGATTCCGGACAGCAGCTCCCGACGCATCAGTGTCAGCTGACAGATTCCGTGCAGCATTGGCCGGCGCTGTGGCAGCAGCTGCTGCATCGTCTGAATTCTCTGCCGGTTTCGCCCGCAATGCCTCATGCTGAAACCGGTACGGCGTTACATGCAGCCCAGAGGCGGCTTATTGGGGGCGATACAACGCACACGAAGTGCGACGCATCGCTGCGAATCGTACAGACTTTGAGCGCGTCGTCAGCGGTGGAACTGGTGGCGGCTGTGCTCGCTGCGGAACCGAGTGCTGTGGCAGAGACAGTCATTTGCTGTGAAGACGATCAGCTGGCGGCGCGGCTGGATGCCTGTCTGGATCGTCGCGGTCTGCCCACAACCGGCGCTTCTGCTCCATCGCCGGCTCACCCCGTGCTGCAGGTGTTGCCACTGAGTCTGGCTTTGTGTCAGAGTCCTGTGGATCCTCAGATACTTCTGGACTTTCTCAATCTGCCGGTGACTCCGATCCCGCGGCGGGCGGCAATGAAACTTTCTCAGGCTCTGACTCAGGAGCCGGGGCTTGGCAGCAGTGC
>JALRDR010000760.1 GCA_023262145.1 Planctomycetaceae bacterium
GTGTTCGATTCCTGTATGTGAGACCATAACTTCTATTAGCTTAATGGTAAAGCATCAGGATGTGACCCTTGTGCTTTCCCTTGCAGATGGCAGCGTCCTGCCACAGAAAATGCCGGACGGCCATGGATGTGGAACCTATGCCTGCACGGCCGACGCCGTATTCTATCGCGCCAGCACCCTGACCATGTGGAACCCGGAAACGCAACAGAAATCCACCTGGAGTCGGCTCCGCCCGGACTGCTGGCTGAGCAGTATTCCGGCCGGCGGAATGCTGCTGTCACCGGAAGGCGGCGGCGGCTGTAGCTGTGGATCGTGGCTTGAGACATCAATCGGGTTCATTCCCCGGATACTGCTGCGGCAATCGCAGTAAGAGGCCCCGGGATTGTTCAACCGCGTGCTGCCTCCCGCCCTCGGCACAAATGTAAGCCCCGTGCCATTGCGGCGGATCCATCGTTGCGAGCCGATGGCAATCTGCCCCGCTCCGGCAAAAACATGATGCTCAGAAGTGTGCCGGCAGGAAGTCCAGCTGAAACGCAGCCTGATTTACCAGAAGGAACCAGTCGCCACGTTTGTTCATTTGGCTTGTTCTGATCATTTGGCTTGTTCTGACATGACAAGCCGGCAGTTGACGATGTCACGTGCAGAGCGATTCATCGAAATGTTGCCCTGAACGCGTCAAGGTTCTTCCTGCTCTGTCGCCCCTGACCGGGTATCGCAAAAACAATCTCAGTGATCCCTGCCCCGTCTGAGCAAATTGCTTCTCTGGCTGTTTCGGACGCCATCACGGGATTCCCGCCAAACGCACCGCATCCCCAGGCACCAAGCAACAGGTGCGAAATGTTCTGATCGCGGGCTATCCGCAGCACGTTCTTCCACCGCCGCAGAAATGCTGCCTTCAGTTCGCCTGCAGAACCTTGCCCCGCACGCAGGAACGGTCCGCTGTTGGGGGCGGGCGCTGTGATCACGGAAACGAAGAACGGCCGTTTCAGGTACTCGCCCCTTCCACGCGTCTTGAAGAAAGGCACCGCTGGAGAAAAGATCGCATGATCGGTGTACAACAGCGACGACTGACCGCGATTCGCTTCGTAGTATTCCATGCACTGCAGCAGGCAGGGGTACAAGCCCGAACAACGACACAAATCCTCTTCCTGCGCCACGGCTCCGTTGAGGAAACCGCCACCCGGATTTCGAGCAGATGCGAAATTCAGCAAGCCGACGTGACCATCGACTGAGGCGGCTAGCTCACAGGCAATCGTCTGAGTTGTTCCGTCCGTTACCCGAATTGCCGGTGATGTGCCACTGGCTGCCCCAAAACTCACCAGCGC
>JALRDR010000820.1 GCA_023262145.1 Planctomycetaceae bacterium
CCATGCTGTCACAGATCACAGTCACCGGTATTCCACGCTGCTGCAGTTCCCATGCAGTCAGTCGAGATCCCTGCAGAAGTGGCCGGGTTTCGTTGGCGTAGACTTCGATGTCCCGTCCCGCTGCCGCTGCCGCAAACATCACCGACAATGCCGTTCCATCACCTGCGGTCGCAAGGCCTCCGGCATTGCAGTGCGTGAGCACCCTCATGCCGTGCTTGAGAAGTTGCGAACCGTGTCGACCGATTGCCGCACACATGCGACGGTCTTCCTCATCAATGCGACGAGCTTCCTCCAGCAGAGCATCATGTAACTGATCTGCCGGCTGATCCTCCGGGGCAGCAGCAACGATGGACCGCATCCGATCCAGTGCCCAGAAAAGATTGACTGCCGTGGGGCGACTGGTAGCGAGGTAATCACAAATGCGCTGCACAGCATCTCGCATCTGACCCGGGGCACCACTGCGAGCATCCTGGGTACCCACAACAACTCCGTAGCCCGCCGTAACGCCAATTGCCGGAGCACCGCGTACTCTGAGTGAACGAAAGGCTTCCCACACAGCCTCTGCTGAACGCACCTCAATTTCCTGGAATTCCAGCGGCAACAGCGTCTGATCAATCATCACCAGACAACCGGTTGCTGCGTCACCCTCCCAGTGCAGAGTCTGATAATCAGCCATACTGCGTTCCTGCCTTCGCTTACAACAGCGTCAAAAGAAGAGGCTGTTTCCGCCAGCAGAGTTACCGAGGGGTCCGGACACAAAGCCTGCCGACGACCCCAGGAGCTTATGCAGTTGCCGACACAGTTGCAGAGATTTCCTGCAGCACTCGCCGCAATCACCGAACTCGGGAACTTTATCCGCTGCCCGCGCAGGCTGATGCCGCCAGGCACCGGGAGCCATGCATCACACTCTCAGGAATACCCGCTGACGATACAGCCAGAGCAGGAATAACCAGACCACAACAAATCCGGCTGTGGGAACTGTGACACTGCGATACCATTCCTGAGCCATCGCCTCAGGGCCAAAAACGCTGGTGATCAGGCCACTGAGATGGACAACAACGATATTCTGACGCACCCAGCCGCTGACAGTCTGCCCGATTACGTAGGTGAGCAGTGAATTCGTGCCTACGACGACCAGTGGAAACGCGGCAAACTTCAGCGGCAACAGATCGAACAGCAGGTAGAACAAAGCCAGCATGCCGATCACGAACCCGCCACTGAAGAGCACCCAGGAAGGCGTCCAGATGCGTTTGACAATGGGACAGACTGTCATGTCCGCTGCAATACCAAGCCCATAGCAGCCTGCCGCCAGCACCAGCAGCAAGCCCAGTTTCTTCCAGCCCGTTCTGCTGCTGTCGATCAGCAGTGTCCCGCAGATTGCTCCCAGCAGCATTGTGGCCATGGAGGGAATGAAATTCAGCGTGGTGTAACCACCGCGATTGACCTCAAACGGTTCTTTGCTGGTGAAGAACACATTGTGGTACCAGTGGCGCTCCGTCGGGATCAACGGCTCAAGATCCAGTGCCGGTTCAAATCCCACCGGTTCTTCAGATACCGCTTCTGCCCGCTGCAGTGACTCTTCGATACGGACATCCGGATCCCGCAGCTGTGGCAGCAGCCAGTTATCAAAGCGGCTGGCAATATTCGCATTCTTGCTCCATGCCGCGAAGTCCTCCACAAGGACTTCCTGATCATCCTCAATTCGCAGTTCCGCCCGCATGGCAGCGCTGTCGTATCCTGCCAGCGGAGGATTCAGGTAAAACAAAGCCCAGGAGCCCCCCAGTACAACCAGAACAGCGGCAAACTGCACCAGAAGACGTCTTCCCGCAAACATGCAGACGAAGGAATAACCCAGTCCGATCTGACAGAGAACATTCGGAAACACCCAGTGCGTTCCAGAACTGCCACGTGTCGACAGAAATACCCCCAGAACTACAAGCACCACCGCACGCACCAGTACATGCAGCACGCGTCGCAGCAGACCCTCACCTGAGGATCTCCGACGTGCAGCAGAGAATGGCAGAGAGACTCCGACCATGAGCATGAACGCCGGCTGAATCAGATCCCAGAAGGCAACTCCGTAGTTTTCAGAAGCACTGCCCCACT